>NZ_JBEXJT010000033.1:0-93689 GCF_040609255.1 Kitasatospora sp. NPDC004723
GCCGACGGCGGGGTGGCCGGGCGCGGCGGCACCGGTCCGGTGGCGACCGCGGCCGCCGGGGCCGGGGTGACCCGCCCCGGGGTGACCCGCAGCACCGCCGTGGCCGCCTCGCTCGCCGGCGCCGGGAGCGCCTCCTTGCGGAGGTCGGCCCGCGGGTCCGCGAGGACCGGCAGCGGGATCTCCCCGGTGTCGGCCTCCGAGTCCACCACCGGTGCCCGGCCCACCACCGGCGCCCGGTCCACCGGCGCACCGTCGACCGGAGCGGCCTCGACCGGCACAGCGGTGGCCGGGACGGCGGTGGCCGCCGCGAGCGCCGCGGGCTCGATCGCGCCGACCGCGGCACCGGTGAGCGAGGCCAGCGTCGCCTTGATGTGGTCGAGGTGCTGCTGCACCGTCTCCAGCCTGGTCGCGTACTCGCGCTGCTCGCGCTCGCTGGCCGCGTTGATCCGCTCGGCCTCGCGCCGGGCCTGCTCGACCAGCTGGTCCGCCCGGGCCTGCGCCTCGGCGTCGCTCTGCTTGATCTGGCCGAGCACCGTCTCGCGGAACTGCTCGGCCTCCTTGACCCGCCGCTCGGCGGTGGCGGAGACCGTCGCGTCCTCGGCGTCGGCCTCGGCCTGCGCCTCGGCGAACATCTCGTCGGCCTTGCGGCGCAGCTCGGCCAGCTTGGCCTCGGCCCGCTCGGAGGCCTCGGCGGCCGCGACCCGGACCTTGGCGGCGTGCCCGGTGGCGGCGTCCCGGACGGACCGGACCTCGCGGTCGGTCTCGGCCCGGATGGTCTCCGCCTCGGCCCGGGTGCGCTCGTCGGTGCGGCGGACGGCGGCGTCGGCCTCGGTGCGGGTGGTGGCGGCGTACTCCTTGGCGGCGCGGTCGAGTGCCTGGCCGGCCTCGTACACCTCGTCGCGGAGGTCCTCGGCGAACCGTTCGGCCTTGTCGCGGACGGCGCGCGCCTCGTTCTCGGCCAGCCGGGCCAGGCCGGCGGCCTCGTCGCTGAGCACCTGGTAGTCGGGCTCGGGGGCGTCGGCGGCGGCCTGCTGGATCTCGGCCAGCCGGCGCTCCATCTCCCGGAGTCCGGCACCGAGCACGCTCAGCCGTTCCCACCCCTCGTCGCGCTGCGCGGTGAGCGCGGTCAGGGCTCGGTCGACCTGCTCCGGCGCGTAACCGCGCCGGGCAACGGTGAAGCCGTACTGGGGGACGGCGTCGCTCATGGGCTCTTCCCCTCGTGTCGCGGGCTGCGGAGCCCATGATCGGACGGATCGGTCTGCTCGGGGACCGGGTCGGCGAACCCGGTCGGGAATCGTGCGTCGGGCGGATCGAAACATGTCGAGAATGGACGACAGTGACCATCCTCTTGACCTATTTTGCGCGGATCTGGACGAAACCCCAACGAGGCACCGCCGCGCCGGTACGCCGAAGGGGCCGTTCCGGAGACCGGAACGACCCCCTGCCACCTGCGCGGATCCGGCACGGCCTGCTCAGAGCAGACCGTCCCAGAACTGCTCCAGCAGCACGGCCCACCAGGTGTCCGCGGACTGCAGCGCAGCCGGGTCGATCGCGGCCAGCTGGGCCTGGAAGTCCGTCGTCCAGCGACCGGCCTGGTCCGGGGTCAGCCCGTACCGCAGCCGCCACATCCGCCCCAGCAGGGCCAGCGAACGGGCGAACTCCGGTACACCGGTGTTGACGAACCGGGGGGGCTCGCCGGTTCCTTCCAGATCCACCGCGACCACGTGCGCGGTGCCGTACTGCACGCAGAGCTGCCGGCCGTAGTCGTTGCCGAGCACCAGGTAACCGCCGAAGTCCGGGCCGCCCGGCAGGCCGCGCTCGGCGGCCAGCTCGGCGAGCGTCGGGATCGGCCGGCCCTCCTGGGCCTGCGCCCAGAAGAACGGTCCGAACTCGCGCGGCAGACCCGCCCACATCAGCGTCTGTGCCACCGGCTCGGGCACGCCCTGACGGGCCACCGCGCGCTGCTCGAAGCGGAACACGTTCGGCCCGAAGGCCTGGCCGAGCTCCGAGGCGAGCTGCTGCGGGGCGAGCGGCGGCAGCGGCGGGACGGTGCCCGGCGCGGGCAGCGGCACCCGGAACGGCCGGACCCGCTGCTGGCCGGAGGCCAGCTGGTGCAGCTCGTCCAGGTGGTCGAGCAGCTGGGCCATGCCGGCCTGCCGGGAGTGGTGGTCGCGGCCGTAGTCGGCGGTGTGGGTGAGCCGGACGTTCGGCCAGGAGGCGGCGATCATCCGGTTGCAGTACCCGCCGGGCAGGTCGCACGACTCCAGCTCGGTGTAGAGCTCCAGCACCTGCTCCGGCGGCACGTTCAGCCGTCGCAGGTCCTGCAGGATCTTCCACTCCGGGTGCGGGGTGCCGGGCTCGCTGCGGTGCAGCAGCTTCTGCTCCGAACCGTCCGGGCCCCGGTAGCTGAGCGCGGCGAAGTAGCCCGGGCCGACGGCGGGCACGCCGGGCGGCACCGGGGCGGCCGGCGGCGGCCCGGGCACGGGCACGGGCGCCGGCGGGGCGGCCGGGGCCGGGGCGGGCGCCGGGGGGCCGACGGGCGCCGGGCCGCCCGGGTAGCCGTAACCGGCCCCCGGTGCGTCGACGGGCGCGCCCGCGCCGGGCGGCGGCGGGACGGCGGGGCCGCCGGACGGCGGGGTGCCCGGGTCGGCGGGGGCACCGAGTTGCGCCGGGTCGACCGCGCCCGCCAGCTGGGTGCGCTCGTACGCCACACCGGCGCCCGGTACGGGCGCGGCGGGCGGCGCGGGCGGGGCGTCGCCGGGCCGCAGACCCGCCGGGGGCGGGGGCGGCGGGGCGCTGGAGGCGCTGCGACCGCCGGACGCGGCGGGGGCCGGGCCGGAACCGCCGAGCAGATCGGCGGGCGGGGGCGGCGGCGGGGCGGACGCCGGGTTGCGGCCGAGGCCGACGGGAGCGGAACCCGCGCCGGGGCCGGACGGGCCGCCGAGCAGTCCGGCGGGCGGGGGCGGCGGCGGGGCGGACGCCGGGTTGCGGCCACCGGCCGGCGCGTCGGCGGGCGACGGCACCGGAGCACCGGGCGCGGGCGCGCCGGGCAGGCCCGCCAGGCCGGGCAGGCCGTCGGGCGAGGCGAGCATGGTCGGGGCGTGCTCGACCGACGGCGCGGCCGGCGGCGGGACCGGCGCACCCGGCGCACCCGGCAGACCCGCCATGCCCGGCGGACCGTCCGGCGGCGCCAGCAGCGTCGGCGCGGGCTCCACGGCCGCGGCCTGCGGCGGGACGGGCACGCCCTGCGGCGGCACCGGCGTGCCCGGCGCGGGCGTGCCCGGACCGCCGGGCGCACCCGGCAGACCCGCCAGCCCCGGCAGACCGCCCTCGGGCAGCAGCACGGTGGCCGCCTCGGAGCCGGCCCGCGGCTCGCCGGGCAGGCCGGCGCCGTTGGTGCGCAGCCCGTCCGGCAGCAGCACGGTCGCCGCCTCGACCTCCGCACGCGGGGCGGGCGCGGCGGCCGGCTCCCGGTGGCCGGGCGGCGGGGCGAGCATGGTCGGCGCATCCCCGGCGGGCCGCTCGGAGACCGGCGGCGTGGTCAGGACGGCGGGCGCGGGCAGCTCTCCGTACTCGGGCGCGACGGGCGCGGCACCCGGTGCGGCGGGCGTCACAGCGGCGGGCGTCACAGCGGCGGGCGTCACAGCGGCACCCGGCACAGCGGCGGGCGGAACGACGGGCGGCACGACCGGGGCGGCCGGCGGCGCGGGCGGAACCGGCGGCGCCACCGGCGGAACGGCCGGCGCGCCACCCCGGTCGGCGGCCCGGTCGACGGCCCGGTCGGCGGCCGGCTCGGCGTCCGGAGCCCCCGTCCCCAGCCGCTCCGCCTCCGCGGCGAGCGCCGCCTCACCGGCCTCCTGCAGCCACTGCGGCGGGCTGAGCAGGAAGGACGTCGCCTCGACCGGTCCCGGCGCGGGCCGGGCCGCACCGGCCGGATTGGCCGCGACCGGCCGCCCGTAGGCCTCCTCGTACTGCCGGACCACCTCGTTGACGGGCAGCGCGGGCCAGAGCGTGCTCGCGCCGGAGTCCCGGGCGATCACCAGCCGGGCCTCCCCCTCGGCGGGCGCCGCGCCGTCACCCGGCTGCACCGCCCAGCAGACGAAGCCCAGGTCGAACTCCCGGACCCGCACCTCGCGCTGCCGCTCCCGCAGCACCCCGCCGTTGATCCACTCCTCGGCGAGCTCATGCGCCTGCGCGTACGTCACCACGCCCGGTTCACCCCTGTCCCCATCGTCCCCGCTCGTTCCACGCCCTCGGCGACCGTCCGGGCCGCACGGCCCGACGCCGCCACGTCAGCCCACCGGGACGGCACGGGCGAAGCCGCCGTCCACCATCAGCCCGGCCACCGTCTCCAGCTCCGCCGGGCTCCCCGCCAGCCGCAGCAGGAAGTCGTCGAAGTCCTCCCCGCAGGGCAGCAGCAGCCGCCCGACCCGGTCCTCGGCCGCCTCCGGCGCACCGGTGTCCCGGGCGTCGTCGTAGAGGCAGAACCAGACCGACCCGGTCCGCTCGCCGCGCACCTTCAGCGCCACGATGCCGCCCTGGGCGTAGGCGATGCCCAGGTAGTCCTTGGTGAGGTGGTCGCGCAGGCACTTGTTGGCGTAGACGACGTCCGCGGTGCCGTACTCCTCGGTGAGCGTCAGGAAGGGCTGGTCGAGCAGCAGCCCGAGCTCCGCGTCGAGCGCCACGCCGACCGGGGCGCGGCCGCCGCCGAGCTTGAGGAAGGTGCGGTAGGCGCCGGGCAGCCGGTACCCGAGCCGCTCCTCGGCCCGCTGCACGAGGTCCTCGGAGACGCCGATCGGGTCGCCGCCGTCCTTGGCGAGCGAGAAGTGCACCGGCCGCTTCTCCTGCAGCGGCCGGGTGCCGCGGCGCGCGTGGTCGGCGGAGGAGGTGGCCAGGCCGCCGTGGTGCCGCAGCAGCGCCTTGACCTCGACCGGGACCAGCTCCATCCGCCGCCAGCCGGGCGCGGCGCGGCCGACCGCGTGGTGCCAGGTCCAGCCGGGCGGGGTCGCGACGGCGGTCTCCAGGTCGGCCCAGAGCGGGTGGCCCTGGGTGAACTGCGCGACGTTGGCCGAGACGTAGTCGGTCAGCCGCAGCTCGTCGACGCCGAAGCCGGCCGGCGGGTCGGCGACCTCGGCCGCCGCGGCGGCGTACGGGCCGAAGTCCGGGTAGCCGTACTCGTCCACCCGGACCCCGGCGGGGTGCCGCTCCGCACGGACCGGGTCCGGGAAGTGCACCACCTGACCTGCGTACGCCGCGTTCGGTGCGGCGGCGACGCCGGGCCGACCTGTCGTCATCTGGGAGCCCCCACTGGCTGCTGCATGTTCTCGGTGCGCCTGTCGGAAACCAGCGTAGGGGGTGCGCGCGCGGCCCGGCCCCCCGCCCGGCACGCCCGCGCGCGACCCGGGGCGAGCGGTGCGGGGACGGCGCGCGCCGCGGCTCAGGCCGCGAGTGCCTTGGCCAGCGCCTCCACCACCCGCTCCTGCTGCCCGGCGGTGATCTGCGGGTAGAGCGGCAGCGTCAGCAGTTCCCCGGCGGCCCGCTCGGCGACCGGGAACGCGCCCTCGCCGTGACCGAGGTGCCGGAACGCCGGCTGCAGGTGGACCGGCACCGGGTAGTGCACGCCCGCGCCGATCCCGGCCGCGTTCAGCGCGGCCAGCAGCGCGTCCCGCCGCCCGCGGCCGGCGCCGACCCGGACCGCGTACAGGTGCCAGACGTGCTCGTTGCCGGGCGCGGTGCGCGGCACCGACACACCGTCCAGCCCGGCCAGCAGCCGGTCGTAGCGGGCGGCGGCGGCCCGCCGGGCCTCGTTCCAGCCGGCCAGCCGGCGCAGCTTGGCCCGCAGCACGACGGCCTGCAGCGCGTCCATCCGGGAGTTGAAGCCGAACCGCTCGTGCGCGTACTTGCGCGCCGAGCCGTGGTCGCCGATCAGCCGGACGGCGGCGGCCAGGTCGTCGTCGTCGGTGACGACGGCGCCGGCGTCGCCGTACGCCCCGAGGTTCTTGCCGGGGTAGAAGCTGGTCGCGGCGATCCGGCCGTGCAGGGACCGGCCGTCCTGCCGGGCGCCCTGGGACTGCGCGGCGTCCTCCACCACCGGCCGTCCGCCGGCCAGTTCGAGCAGCGGCGCCATCGGGGCGAGCTGGCCGGTGAGGTGGACGGGCAGCAGCGCGACGGCGTCGGCGAGCACCTCGGCGACCCGGACCGGGTCGATCAGCAGGTGCTCGGGGTCGGCGTCGACCAGCACCGGGCGCAAGCCGGCCCGCTGGACGGCCTCGGCGGTGGCGACGAAGGTGTTGGCGGGCAGCACCACGCCGCCGCCGGGCGGCAGGTCGAGGGCGCGCAGGGCCAGTTCGAGGGCGTCGGTGCCGTTGGCGGCGCCGACGCAGTGCCGGGCTCCGGAGAAGGCCGCGTACTCCTCCTCGAAGCCGGCCACCTCCGGTCCCTTGACGTAGCCGCCGCTCGCGAGCACCCGGTCGAAGCCGGCCCGGACCTCCGCCTCGATCTCGGTGTGCGCGGCCGCGAGGTCGACGAGCGGGACGGGCTGGTCGGTGGTCATCCTGTGGTCTCCCCTGGGCCGGTCGGTGGGCGTGACGAGCGGACGGACGGACAGCAGCACGGGCGGGCCGCGGCCTCAGCCGAGTGCGGCCCGCAGCGCGGCCACCACCCGGTCCTGCTGCTCCTCGGTCAGCGCGTGGTACAGCGGCAGGATCAGCGAACGCCGGGTGAGCAGCTCGGTGGCGGGCAGCGGCACCCGGGCGGCCCCCTTGTACGGGGCCTCCAGGTGGGCGGCCATGATGCCGCGCCGGGCCGAGACCCCGGCCCCGGCAAGCCGGGCCAGCAGCTCGGCGCGCTCCGGGGCACCGTCCGGCGGCAGCACCCAGCAGGACTGGTAGTTGGTGGTGCCGTGCGCCGGGTCCTCGACCAGCCGCAGGCCGGTGCCGGCCAGCAGCTCCCGGTAGCGGGCGGCGAGTTCACGCCGCCGGGCGACCATCGCGGGCAGCTTGCCCAGCTGCACCAGGCCGACGGCGGCCTGGATGTCGGTCATCCGGTGGTTGAAGCCGATCTCGTCGTAGGTCTCCAGCAGGCTCGCGCCGCCGGCCGCCGCGTGCCGGTCGGCCGCCGAGACGCTCATCCCGTGCTCGCGCAACCGCCGCAGCCGGGCGGCGAGTTCACCGTCCCGGCAGGTGACCATGCCGCCCTCGCCGGTGGTCAGCAGCTTGCGCGGATGGAAGGAGTACGCGGCGAGCTCGGCGCCCGCGCCGGCCGGCCGGCCCCGGTACACCGAGCCGGCCGCGCAGGCGGCGTCCTCGACGACGGTGGCGCCGCGCGGCTCGACGGCGGCCCGCAGGCCGTCCAGGTCGACCGGCACCCCGCCCTGGTCGACCGCGATCACCGCCCTGGTGCGTTCGGTGAGCAGCGGCTCGACGGTGTCGGCGGTGAGGTTGCCGGTGGCCGGGTCGACGTCCGCGAAGACCGGCACCGCACCGACGTAGGTGACGGCGTTGGCGGTGGCGATGAAGGAGAACGAGGGGACGACCACCTCGTCGCCCGGCCCGACACCCGCGCCGATCAGCGCCAGGTGCAGCGCGGTGGTGCAGGAGGAGACCGCGACCGCGTGCTCGACGCCGAGGTGCTCGGCGAAGGCCCGCTCGAACGCGGCGACCCGGGGGCCCTGGGCCACCCAGCCCGAGCGGACCGCCTCGGCGGCGGCCTCGGCCTCCTCCTCGCCGAGCCAGGGCACCATGACCGGGATGGTGGACGGGACGGGGTTGCTGGACACAGGGGTGCTCCGAAGGCTGGCTCGGGCGTGCTCGGTACGAGGGGACGAGGAACAAGGGACGAGGAACGGGGACGGAGAACAGGGACGGGGAACGGCAACGGCAACGGCAAACGGCGGCTCGGCTACTGCTCGCGCCACCAGGCGACCAGCCGGCGCAGGCCCTCGTCGAGGCCCAGCTCGGGCTTCCAGCCGAGGTCGCGCTCGGCGGCGCCGATGTCCGCCAGCCGCCGGACCACGCCGCCGGCGGTGTCCCGGGCCGGGCCGTGCTCGACGCCCAGGTCGGTGCGGTCCATCGCGCCGAGCAGCGCGTCGGCCAGCCCGCGCAGCGAGACCTCGCTCGCGCTGGCGATGTTGTAGACCCGGTCGGTGACGGGCGCGGCGGCGGCCAGCAGATTGGCCCGGGCGATGTCCTCGGTGTAGACGAAGTCCATGGTCTGGGCACCGTCGCCGAAGATCAGCGGCGGTCGGCCGGCGGCTATCCGGTCCATCCAGCGGATGAACACCTCGGTGTACCGGCCGTGCACGTCCATCCGGGGCCCGTACACGTTGAAGTAGCGCAGTGCGACGTAGTCCAGGCCGGCCATGGCGTGGAAGGAGCGCAGCAGGCCCTCGTTGAAGACCTTGGCCGCCCCGTACAGGGTGTCGTTGTTGTAGGGGTGGTGGGTCTCGGGCGTCGGGAAGACCTCGGCGAGGCCGTAGACGGAGGCGGTGGACGAGGCGACCACCTTGCCGACGCCCGTCTCGGCGGCGGCCTCGACCACGTCGAAGGTGCCGTCCACCATGACCTCCAGCGCCAGCCTGGGCTCGCCGGCGCACTGGGTGATCCGGATCGCGGCCAGGTGGAAGAGCAGGTCGGTGCCCGGGTCGAGCAGCCGGCGCAGCAGGGCGCGGTCGCGGATGTCGCCCTCCACCACGCGCAGCTGCCCGGGGGCGGCGATCCGCTGGGCGTACCCGAGGTTGGCCGTCCGGCCGCGGGCGAAGTTGTCGAGCACGACCACCTCGCGGGCGCCGGCCTCGATCAGCTGGTCGACCACGGTGGAGCCGATGGTGCCGGCCCCTCCGGTGACCAGGCAGCGGGAGCCCTCGATCTGTACAGCGTTCACCGGGTGGCGGCCCTTTCCTGAGCTTCGGACAGTGCGGAGTCGAGGCCGGTGCCCACCGGGACGGTGGCACCGCCGAGTTCGAGGCTGAGCGAGGCCGCCTCCAGCAGCTGGAGCACCCGCAGGCCGGCCCGGCCGTCGGTGAGCGGGGCGCGGCCCTCGGTGATGGCGGCGGCGAACTCGGCCATCACGTTGCGCAGCGCCTCCTGCTCGACCAGGGCGGGGGCGACCATCGAGCCGACCCGGTACGAGATGAGCGCCTGGTGGCGGATCGCGTCGGTCAGCTCGTCGGGCGGGGTGAGGTCCACGCCGCGGTCGTGGACCGCTAGCCTGGCCTGCGGGTTGAGGTCGTCCCAGACCAGGGTGCGCCGCGAGCCGCCGATCAGCGTGGTGCGCACCTTGGTGGGCGAGAGCCAGTTGACGTGGCAGTGCGCCAGCGCGCCGTTGCTCAGCCGGACCGTCAGGTACGCCACGCAGGCCCGTCCGGCGCCGATCGGGTCGGCTCCCTGGGCGGAGACGCCGACCGGCTCGACACCCGGCGGCAGGACGAAGTCCAGGATCGACAGGTCGTGCGGGGCGAGGTCCCAGAGCACGTCGACGTCCGGCTGGACCAGCCCGAGGTTGATCCGCACCGAGTCGAAGAACTGGACGTCGCCGATCTCCCCGCCGTGCACGAGTTCCCGGATCCGGCGCACCACCGGGGTGTAGCAGAAGGTGTGGTCGCACATCAGCACCAGGCCGCGCCGCTCGGCGAGCGCCACCAGCTCGGCGGCCTCCGCGGCCGAGGTGGTGATCGGCTTCTCCACCAGGACGTGCTTGCCGGCCTCCAGCGCGGCCCGGACCAGCCGGTAGTGCGCGGCGGCCGGGGTGGCCACCGCGACCGCGGCGACCCGGTCGTCGGCCAGCACCTCCGCGAACGAGGTGGTGGCGCGGACGGTGCTGTACTCACCGAGCACCCGGCGGGACTTCGCCTCGTCCAGGTCGCAGAGCCAGTGCAGGCGCAGCGCCGGTGTCTGCTGCGCGTTGCGGACCAGGTTCGGACCCCAGTAGCCGGCCCCGACCACCGCGATCCCGATCCGGTGCGCGGGCACCGGCTGCGGCGGTGTGCCCGGCGTGGGCACGTGCTCGCCCGGTGCCTCGTTGGCGGTTTCCGTCATCGCAAGACCCCCCTTGCTAGGCGTCAGGGCCCCCCGGCCCCGGCGGCCCCAACGGCCGTGGCAAGCGGAGGCGTTGCCGTTTCCCCCCGGTGCCCCCACCGGACCGGCCGACCCCTCGCTTGCTGCTGGAACGCTACCGGCCACCGCGGCCACCGGGGGCGGATTCGGGAAAACCGGGGACGAGTCGTGATGATGCCGTGCCGATCCGGCCAACGTCGCGTGCCCGCCCGCCGGTCGGCTCCGCCCTCCGCACCCCGGATGTGCGGTTGTCAGTGTCGTTTGACAGGCTGGCCCCTGACAGCCGTGCCACCACCGGGCCGGGCGGAAGGGCCGGGCGGGAGGCGGACGAACGACCAGCGGGACGACGAGGAGGGCGCGCCATGACCACCGGGGAACCGGCCGAACCGCCGGTGCTGCGCCACCACCGCGACAGCCTGCTGCCCGCCGTCGCCGCCGCGCTCTCGCTGAAGGGCGGCGAGGTGCAGACCCTGGCCGGCGACAAGTCGGACCGCCGTCCGGTCCTGCACCCACTGGTCGGCGACTTCCTCGACGCGCTGCCGCCGGAGCACCGCGAGCGCTTCACCGGCCGCTGCCCGGAGGCGGTCCTGCTCTCCCGGTACCTGACGGCGGTGGACGGCCGGCGCTCCAAGCGCGCCGCCCGCAAGCCGATGACCCTGCACGAGGCCCGCAAGGCGCTCAAGGGCGCCCGGCTGACCACCGTACGGATCCGCGAGGAGCACGATCCCGCGCACGGTACCCATGCGCCGCCCTGCCGTTCCTGCGCTCCGCTGCTGGAGCACTTCACCGTCCAGAGCGTCGCGGTCGGCCCAGCCGCCGCCGGCTGACCGGTCCGCCGCACGGCCACCCCGTGCCGGCCGTGCGGCGCACCGCCCGTCCCCCGTCCCCGAGCCACCGGAGCCCGTCCTGAATCCGCCCGCCCCCTCCCCGACCCCGACCTCGGCCGTGCTCGGCGGTCCCGCGCCGCGGACCCGCCCGCGCTTCCCGGCCGACGTCGCCGCCGAACTCAAGGCGGCCGGCTGGCACCCCGGGCGCTGGCAGATCCGGCAGGCCGAGGAGTGGGCCGACGCCCTGGTCGGCCACGGCAGCCCGGCCGGCGTCCAGCACGCGGTGTTCCCGGCGGCGGTGGAGGCCTGGGCCGAGTTCGGCGGCCTCGCCTTCGACCTGACCGGGCCCGGCCGGCAGCTGGCCCGCACCCCGTTCCTGATCGACCCGCTGCGCGGCCTGCACCAGCCGCGCACCCTGGCCGACCTGGGCCGCGCCCTGGACGTCCGGATCGCCCCGCTGGGCGAGGAGGCGTACGGGCAGGCGCTGCTGGCGATCGACGAGCGGGGCCGGGTCTACAGCCTGGACCACACCGGTGAGTGGTACCTCGGCCCAGGCGTCGACCAGGCGATCAGCACGCTGGTCCTGGGCACCGCCCCGGAACGGCTGCGCACCGCCGACGAGGTCTGACGGACCGGAGGCTCAGACCAGCCGGTCCCGGCGGACCACCAGCCGGGACGGCAGCACCGCCTCCACCCGGAACCCGCCGTCCCGCTCCGGCCCCGCCGAGAAGGTGCCGCCGAGCGCGACCACCCGCTCGCGCATTCCGACCAGCCCGTTGCCGCCGCTGGGCAGCGCGACGGCGGCCCGCTCACCGCCCGGGCAGGCGTTCACCACGCTCACCCGCACGCCGTTCGGCGCGTAGGCGAGCAGCACCGACACCTGCGCGCCGCCGGCGTGCTTGTGGGCGTTGGTCAGCCCCTCCTGCACCACCCGGTAGGCGGTCTGCTCGGCCTCGCCGGTGAACTCCTGCCGGCTGCCGCTGACGGTCAGGGTGACGGCCATTCCGGCCGCCCGGGACTGGTCGACCAGCCGCGGCAGGCCGGACAGCGAGTCCGGCTCCGGCGCGCTCTCGTCGGACATCCGCAGCACGCCGAGGATCTCCCGCAGCTCGTTGAGCGCCTGCCGGCCGACCTCGCCCATCAGCTTGGCGCTCTGCGTCGCCTTCTCCGGGTCCTTGACGACGATCCGCTCCAGCGCCCCGGCGTGCACCACCATCAGCGAGACCCGGTGCGCCACCACGTCGTGCATCTCCCGGGCGATCCGGGTGCGCTCCTCCAGCCTGGCCCGGCGGGCGCGCTCCCTGGCCTGCTCGGCCAGCAGGTCCAGCTCGGCCTCCAGGCCGTGCGCGCGGTCCTGGAGCGAATCGATCAGCCGCCGCCGGGCGCCGACGTACAGGCCGGTCACCACCGGAGCCGCCGTCGCGCCGGCCGCCACCAGCAGTGAGAACACCAGCTGGCCCCAGAACGGCGGCTGGTCGGTCACCGACTCGCCGGGGTTGAGCATCGACATCAGGATCACCCCGGCCGCCTCGGCGTAGGCGAGCGCGGAGAGCGCCACCACCCGCCGGCGGCGCGAGGGCCACTCCCAGGTCTCGGCCAGCGTGAAGAGCGCCACCAGCAGCAGCACCATGCTCGGCACGGCCGGCATCACCAGCAGCGCGACCACCACCGGGACGGCCGGCCAGCGCCGCCGCAGCACCAGGCTCGCGCCCGCCATCGCGGCGAACACCCCGAGCACGATCTCCGCCGCCGCGCCGAGGTGGACCCGGCTGCCGACGTTCGCGATCGAGCTGCCGGTGCACTCCAGCGCCGCCAGGGCGGCGAGCCCGGCGTCCAGGAGGGCGCTGCGCCGCCGCTGCCACCACAAGAACGACGACCGGTCCCGCGTGCGCTCCCCAGGCGACTTGCTCATGCCCCACAGACTACGGCGCGTCCCGGGCCCGTCCCCACCGGGTCGCGCCGAGAAACCGCCCGGCTGCCGCCCGGCACCCGGCCCGGCCGCCCCCCGGACCGGCCGCGGACCGGCCCCGAGTGGTCCAGACCACATACGGTCCGGGGGCATGGCTGTCCGCCATCCGGCCACTTCGCGGACAGCGCCCCGGCCGACACCTATGCTGGTCGCGTCGGACAGCGCGGTCCGCACGCGTCACACCCGCCACACACGGGGCAGCCCTGTGACGATGAGCCGTTGCCGAACACCCCACCACCCCGAGGGAGCCAGCCGTGACCGCTCCGGTCCCCAGCCAGGCGGACAACCCGACCCCCGTGGTCGCCGACAACGCCGCATTGCGCGCGGACATCCGTCGCCTCGGCGACCTGCTCGGCGAGACGCTGGTCCGCCAGGAAGGTCCCCAGCTGCTCGGCCTGGTCGAACAGGTCCGGCTGCTCAGCCGCACCAACGGCGAGGCCACCGCCGAACTGCTCTCCGACATCGACCTGGAGACCGCCGCCAAGCTGGTGCGCGCCTTCTCCACCTACTTCCACCTCGCCAACGTCACCGAGCAGGTGCACCGCGGCCGCGAGTTCGCCACCCGCCGCGCCCGCGAGGGCTCGCTGCTCGCGCAGACCGCCGACCAGCTGGCCGAGGCCGACGCCAAGCACCTCAAGGACACCCTGACCCACCTCGCCGTCCGCCCGGTCTTCACCGCGCACCCGACCGAGGCGGCCCGCCGCAGCGTCCTCAACAAGCTGCGCCGGATCGGCGAACTGCTCGACCGCATCCACCGCGAGGAGATCGCCGCCGGCCTCTCCCAGGCCGACCCGGCCCGCACCAGCTCCGCCCGCCGCCAGGCCGACCGCCGCCTCGCCGAGGTCATCGACCTGCTCTGGCAGACCGACGAGCTGCGCATCGCCCGCCCGGAGCCCACCGACGAGGCCCGCAACGCCGTCTACTACCTCGACGAGCTCTACCGCGACGCCGTCCCGCAGGTCCTGGAGGAGCTGCACGAGGAACTCGCCCGGGTCGGCCTGGAGCTGCCCGACGGCGTGCGCCCGCTCACCTTCGGCACCTGGATCGGCGGCGACCGGGACGGCAACCCCAACGTCACCCCGCAGGTCACCTGGGACGTCCTCAACCTCCAGCACGAGTACGGCATCAAGGACGCCCTCGCCGCCATCGACGACCTGCGCAGCACCCTCTCCACCTCGGAGCGGCTGGCCGGCGCCTCCGTCGAACTGCTCGCCTCGCTCAACAGCGACCTCCACCTGCTCCCCGAACTGAGCCCGCGCTACAAGCGGATGAACGCCGAGGAGCCGTACCGCCTCAAGGCCACCTGCATCCGGCTCAAGCTGGAGAACACCCGCGAGCGCCTGGCCGGAGGCACCCCGCACGTCGAGGGCCGCGACTACCTCGGCACCCGCGAACTGATCACCGACCTGCGGATGATCCAGGACTCGCTGCGCGCCCACCGCGGCGAGCTGATCGCCGACGGCCGGCTCGCCCGCGCCATCCGCACCATCGAGGCGTTCGGCCTGCAGCTCGCCACCATGGACGTGCGCGAGCACGCCGAGGCCCACCACCACGCGCTCGGTCAGCTCTTCGACCGGCTCGGCGAGGAGGCCTGGCGCTACGCCGACATGCCCCGCGAGTACCGCCAGCGGCTGCTCGCCAAGGAGCTGCGCTCGCGCCGCCCGCTCGCCCCCACCCCGGCCCCGCTGGACTCCGCCGGCTCCAAGACCCTCGGCGTCTTCACCACCATCCGCGAGGGCTTCGAACGCTTCGGCGACGAGATCGTCGAGTCGTACATCATCTCGATGTGCCAGGGCGCCGACGACGTCTTCGCCGCCACCGTGCTGGCCCGCGAGGCCGGCCTGATCGACCTGCACGCCGGGATCGCCAAGATCGGCATCGTGCCGCTGCTGGAGACCACCGACGAGCTCCAGCAGGCCGACCGGATCCTCGACGAGATGCTCTCCGACCCCTCCTACCGGCTGCTCGTCTCACTGCGCGGCGACGTCCAGGAGGTCATGCTCGGCTACTCCGACTCCTCCAAGTTCGGCGGCATCACCACCTCCCAGTGGGAGATCCACCGCGCCCAGCGCCGACTGCGCGACGTCGCCCACCGCTACGGCATCCGGCTGCGGCTCTTCCACGGCCGCGGCGGCACCGTCGGCCGCGGCGGCGGCCCCTCGCACGAGGCCATCCTGGCCCAGCCGTGGGGCACCCTGGAGGGCGAGATCAAGGTCACCGAGCAGGGCGAGGTCATCTCCGACAAGTACCTGCTGCCCTCGCTGGCCCGGGAGAACCTCGAACTGACCCTCTCCGCCACGCTGGCCGCCTCCGCGCTGCACACCGCCCCGCGCCAGGCCCCCGAGGAGCTGGCCCGCTGGGACGCCGCCATGGACCGGGTCTCCGAGGCCGCGCACACCTCCTACCGGGCCCTGGTCGAGCAGGACGACCTGCCGAAGTACTTCTTCGCCGCCACCCCGGTCGACCAGCTCGCCTCGCTGCACCTGGGCTCCCGCCCGTCCCGCCGCCCCGACTCCGGCGCCGGCCTGGACGGCCTGCGGGCCATCCCGTGGGTGTTCGGCTGGACCCAGTCCCGCCAGATCGTGCCCGGCTGGTACGGCGTCGGCGCCGGCCTGGCCGCCGCCCGCGAGGCGGGCCTGGGCGACGTGCTCGACGAGATGTACGGCCAGTGGCACTTCTTCCGCAACTTCCTGTCCAACGTCGCCATGACGCTGGCCAAGACCGACCTGCGGATCGCCCGCCACTACGTCGAGCAGTTGGTGCCCGCCGAGCTGCACCACGTCTTCGAGCAGATCCAGGCCGAGCACGATCTCACCCTGCGCGAGGTGCTCCGCCTCACCGGCGAGAACGAGCTGCTGGAGCACAACCCGGTGCTCAAGCAGACCTTCGCGGTCCGCGACGCCTACCTCGACCCGATCTCCTACCTGCAGGTCGCACTGCTGCGCCGGCAGCGCGAGGAGACCGCCACCGGCCGCCACGAGGACCCGCTGCGGGCCCGGGCGCTGCTGCTGACCGTCAACGGCGTCGCCGCCGGCCTGCGCAACACCGGCTGACCTCCCCCGGACGCCACAGGGCCCCGCGACGCGTGTGCACGCGTCTCGGGGCCCTCCCCCGTTCCGGGCCGCCCCGGGCGGACGGAAACGGGTGACACGCCCGGCGGAGCAACCGGAGGGGCCGGGATCCGATCGACTCGGTTCCCGGCCCCTCCGTCACGACCGCGTGCTCACTCCGCCGCTTCGCCCGTGCGGTGGCGCTTGACCCACAAGGCCGCGCCGCCGGCCGCCACGACCAGCCCGCCGCCGACGGCCAGCAGTCCGGCGTCACCGCCGACCGCGTTGCCGAGCACCGGGCCGAGCTGCGCCGAGACGGGCTCCGGGGACACCACACCCGGATCGGGCTCCGCCACCGAGTCGGCGTGCGCGGTGCCGGCCGCGCCCAGCAGCATCCCAGCAGCGCCGAGCACACCCGCGGTGCCCAGTGCACCCGCCGTGCCCACCCGCCGTCCGAGCCTTCCCAGCCGAACCACCCGGATCCGCCGAAGCCGCCGGACCGGCCGCAAACTCCGCATCGAGAACTCCCCAACCCGTTCGCGTACTGGCCTTGACGCTATCCGATCCGCACAGATTTCTCACAGGTATTCAGGTTTGGCCTGTCAAGAGTTGTACGACCGTTGCGCAGCCGGACCACCGCCCTTCACCCAGGACCGGGGTGGCGGCCGGGACGGGCCCATGGCCGGAGCCGGGACGTGACGGCGGGTCAGGAGTTGTACGTCGACTGGGCCCGCTCCAGGCCCTCGGAGAGCAGCGCCTCCACCGCGTCCGCCGAGCGGTCCACGAACCACTCCAGGTCCTTGCGCTCGGTGGCGGAGAAGTCCTTCAGCACGAAGTCCGCGACCTCCATCCGGCCCGGCGGACGGCCGATCCCGCACCGCACCCGGTGGTACTCCGGGCCGAGCGACTTGGTGATGGACTTCAGCCCGTTGTGCCCGTTGTCGCCGCCGCCCAGCTTCAGCCGCAGGGCCGCGTAGTCGATGTCCAGCTCGTCGTGGACGGCCACCAGCGCGGAGACCGGCGCCTTGTAGAAGTCGCGCAGCGCGGTGACCGGCCCGCCGGAGAGGTTCATGAACGACATCGGCTTGGCCAGCACCACCCGCCGGCCCGCCAGCCGCCCCTCGGCGATCTGGGCCCGGCTCTTGTGGGCCTTGAACTTGGCGCCCATCCGCTGGGCCAGCAGGTCCACCACCATGAACCCGATGTTGTGCCGGTTCCGGGCGTACTGCTCCCCGGGGTTGCCCAGCCCCACCACCAGCCAGGGGCCTTCGTACGATTCGTCGTTCATCCCACCGCTCCTCGTGATCATGTTCACCGCCGTCATCCCGATCATCCCGGACACGCCGCTGCCCCGGCCGCTCCAGCGGGAGCGACCGGGGCAGCGGTCTCAGACTGTGCGTGAGGCTCAGGCCTCGGCGCCGGCCTCGGCCTCGGCGGCCTCGTCCTCGGCCGGGGCGGCCTGGGCGGCGATGACCTGCAGCACGACGACGTCGGCCTCGACGGCCAGCGAGACGCCGTTCGGCAGGGTGATGTCCTTGGCGTGGATCGAGGCACCGGCCTCCAGACCCTCGACCGAGACGGTGACGGCCTCGGGCAGGTGGGTGGCCTCGGCCTCGATCGGCAGGGCCTGCAGGACGTGCTCCAGCAGGTTGCCGCCCGGGGCCAGCTCGCCCTCGGTGTGGACCGGGATCTCGACGGTGACCTTCTCGCCGCGCTTGACCAGCAGCAGGTCGACGTGCTCGATGGTGCGCTTGATGGCCTCGCGCTGGACGGCCTTGGGCAGCACGTACTCGTCCTTGCCCTCGATCGGGACGACCAGCAGGGTGTTCGGGGTCTTCAGGGCCATCATCAGGTCGTGGCCGGGCAGGTTCAGGTGAACCGGCGCGTGGCCGTGGCCGTAGACGACACCGGGGACGAAGCCGGCACGGCGGGCGCGACGGGCGGCACCCTTGCCGAACTCGGTACGGGTCTCGGCGGCAAGGCGGATCTCGGACACGACTGCACTCCTCGTGAAAGCTGGCGCGGGGGTGCAGGCAACGCGAAAAACCGCCGGGACCACACCCTCATCACATTCGGGGGTCACTCGGCGGCGCACGACCTCTGCCGGGAACCCGGGGCTTCCGGAGCCGGCAGCGCGTCGATCACGGAGCGGGCACCCGCGGAGCGGGCACACGGCATCCCTCGCCGAGCAGTTTCACGAGTCTAACCGGAGCGGTGCCCTCTCGCGAAATCGGCGGCGGCCCCGGTCCTTCCGGAACCGGGGCCGCACGCACGGGGCTTGGTCAGTGCACGCCCTCGAAGAGGCTGGTGACCGAGCCCTCCTCGAACACCTCGCGGATCGCGGCGGCGATGGACGGGGCGATCGACAGCGTGGTGATCTTGTCCAGCTGGAGCGAGGCCGGGGTCGGCAGGGTGTTGGTGAACACGAACTCGCTGACCCGGGAGTTCTTCAGCCGGTCCGCGGCCGGGCCGGAGAGCACACCGTGGGTGGCGGCCACCAGGACGTCCGCGGCACCGGCCTCGAACAGCGCGTCGGCGGCGGCGCAGATCGTGCCGGCGGTGTCGATCATGTCGTCGACCAGGACGCAGACCCGGTCCCTGACGTCACCGACGACCTCGGCCGACAGGATGGTGTTGGCCTGGGTCATGTCGCGGCGCTTGTGGATGATCGCCAGCGGCGCGTCCAGCCGGTCGCACCACTGGTCGGCCACCTTGACGCGGCCGGCGTCCGGGGAGACCACGGTGAGCTTGTCGCGGTCGACCCGCTCGCCCACGTAGTCCGCCAGCAGCGGCAGCGCGAACAGGTGGTCGACCGGGCCGTCGAAGAAGCCCTGGATCTGCGCGGTGTGCAGGTCCACGGCCATCAGCCGGTCGGCACCGGCCTGGCGCAGCAGGTCGGCGACCAGCCGGGCGGAGATGGGCTCGCGGCCCAGGTGCTTCTTGTCCTGACGGGCGTACCCGTAGAACGGGAGGATCGCGGTGATGCTCCGGGCGGAGGCCCGCTTCAGAGCATCGATCATGATCAGCTGCTCCATGATCCACTGGTTGATGGGAGCCGTGTGGCTCTGCATCACGAAGCAGTCGGCACCGCGGGCCGACTCCAGGAAGCGGACGTAGATCTCACCGTTGGCGAAGTCCAGGGCCTTGGTCGGAACCAGTTCGGTCCCCAGTGACTCGGCCACCTCCTTCGCCAGCTCCGGGTGGGCACGGCCGGAGAAGAGCTTCAGCTTCTTCTCGCCCGACGTCGTGATCCCGCTCACTGCCACCGTCTCCTCGCGTTGCTGACACCGATCCCGTCCGCACCGCGGGCAGGCGTCGCCAGCCGGCGTGAGGGGTCGGGGGAATTGTCGGTACGCCTGGATACGGGCGGTAGGCCCAATGGCGCACGTATGACCCCAAGGTTACGCGCCCGCGCGCGAACCGTCCGCCCCGGGACCGTCCACGGGCTCTCGCCCGCCCGCTCAGGCCTCCGTCGCGGGCCGCTCGTCGCGCTCCGTCGCGGCCGCCGCGGCCTGCGCCGACGAGCTCCCGGGACGCTTGCGCCCCACCCAGCCGGCGATGTTCCGCTGCTGGGCCCGGCCGACGCCGAGCGCACCGGCCGGCACATCGTTGGTGATCACCGAGCCGGCCGCGGTGTAGGCGCCGTCGCCCACCGTCACCGGCGCGATGAACATGTTGTCGGATCCGGTACGGCAGTGCGCACCGATCACCGTGCGGTGCTTGTTGACGCCGTCGTAGTTCACGGTGACCGAGGCGGCGCCGACGTTGGTGCCCTCGCCGATCGTGGCGTCGCCGATGTAGGAGAGGTGCGGCACCTTGGCGCCCTCGCCCAGCTCCGAGTTCTTCACCTCGACGTAGGTGCCGACCTTGGCCCCGCGGGCCAGCCTGGCGCCCGGCCGCAGGTAGGCGTACGGGCCGGCGGTGGCGAGCTCGCCGACCTCGGCGCGGTCCGCCGTGGTGTTGCTCACACGCGCCCCGGCGCCGATCCGGGTGTCCTTGATCGTCGAGTTCGGGCCGACCTCGCAGCCCTCACCGAGGTGGGTGGCGCCCTGCAACTGGGTGTTGGGCAGGACCACCGCGTCGGGCTCGTAGGAGACCTGGACGTCGAACCAGGTGGTCGCCGGGTCCACCACGGTCACCCCGGCCCGCATCGCCCGCTCCAGCAGCCGGTCGTTCAGCAGCCGGCGGGCGTGCGCCAGCTGCACCCGGTCGTTGATGCCGAGGATGTCCCGGTAGTCGCCGGCGACCACGGCGCCCACCCGGTGGCCGGCCCGGCGCAGGATCTCCAGGGTGTCGGTCAGGTACTCCTCGCCCTGCGAGTTGTCCGTGGTGACCTCGGCGAGCGCGTCCACCAGCAGCTTGGCGTCGAAGGCGAACACGCCGGAGTTGATCTCGTCGATCGTCCGCTGGGCGTCCGAGGCGTCCTTCTCCTCGACGATCGCCGCGACCGCGCCGTCCGCCTCGTCGCGCAGGATCCGCCCGTAGCCGAACGGCTCCGGCACCACCGCGGTCAGCACGGTGACGCCGTTGCCCTGCTCGGCGTGCGCCCCGGCCAGCGCGCTCAGCGTGCCGCCGGTCAGCAGCGGCGCGTCGCCGGTGGTGACGATCACGGTGCCGTCCAGCGCGACCCCGTCGGCCGCCAGCGCCTCCAGCGCGGTGCGCACCGCGTGCCCGGTGCCGTTCTGCTCCTCCTGCACCACGGCGCGGGCACCCGGGTGATGCGCCGCCAGGTGTTCGGCGACCTTCTCCCGCATGTGGCCGATCACCACGACCAGCTGGCCCGGCGTCAATTCCTCG
The DNA here is from genome assembly GCF_040609255.1 of Kitasatospora sp. NPDC004723. Classification (NCBI taxonomy): domain Bacteria; kingdom Bacillati; phylum Actinomycetota; class Actinomycetes; order Kitasatosporales; family Streptomycetaceae; genus Kitasatospora; species Kitasatospora sp. NPDC004723. The sequence goes on from NZ_JBEXJT010000033.1 coordinate 20,696, forward strand.
GCCGCCGCCACCGCGTGGCCGACCAGCGACCGCCCGCACACCTCGTGCAGCACCTTCGGGAGGCTGTTCGACTTCATCCTGGTCCCGCCACCGGCGGCGAGCACGACAACGGCGGCAGGCGAATTGGCACTCACGGGGGGAGGCTCCTCATTCGGTTACACGGGGAGGGCAGAGCGGCCGGTGGCGGGACCCGCACGTCGGCGCCGCAGCCGCTTCGAGGATAGTGCGCGGAGCAATTCCGCTCCCGCGGCCCCGGGAGCCGTCGCGCGACAGCCGCCGACCGGCCCGGGCCGACCGGCCCGCAGATGGCTCCCGGAGGAGGATTCGAACCCCCATAAGCTGGACCAAAACCAGCTGTCCTGCCCTTAGACGATCCGGGACCGGCGCATCCGCCCCCGCTTCCGGGGACGCGCTCCGCCAAGACTACGGGGTACGGGCCGTCACATCTACCTCCTCGACCCGGCCCACCGGGGCCCCCGCCGCGTTCCGGATGTCATCCATCCAGTCGGGTGAATTCACTCAAGCGCCGCCCGGCGGCGTATTCCCTCGGTGGCGGAGCGCAACCTACGATTCCGTAAGTTACGCCAACGTAGGCTCCGTCCTCTCCCCCCTCAAGGGACGCCCATGACCATCCAGGCCGGCGAGGCGCACACCGATTCCGCGCGCCCCCTCGACTCCTCCGTCCCCGGACCCGACGCCCCCGACCCGTCCGCCCCCGCCACCGCCGCCCCCACGGCCGTCGCCGCCCCGGACACCGGTGACGAGCCGCGGCTGCTCTCCGCCACCCGCGGCGGGGAGCGACAGGGCGCCGCCGAGCGGATCGCGCTCGCCCTGTTCATCGCGGTGCCCTTCGCCGCCCTGGTCGCCGCCGTCCCGGTGGCCTGGGGGTGGGGACTCGGCTGGACCGACGTCGCGATCGCCACCGTCATGTACTTCCTCACCTGCCACGGCATCACCGTCGGCTACCACCGCTACTTCACCCACGGCGCCTTCAAGGCCAACCGCCCGCTGCGGATCGCCCTCGCGGTGGCCGGCTCGCTGGCGATCGAGGGCCCGCTGGTGCGCTGGGTGGCCGACCACCGCAAGCACCACCGGTTCAGCGACAAGGACGGCGACCCGCACTCGCCCTGGCGCTACGGCGAGACCGTGCCCGCGCTGCTCAAGGGCCTGTGGTGGGCCCACATGGGCTGGCTCTTCGACGAGGAGCAGACCCCGCAGCTCAAGTACGCCCCCGACCTGGTCCGCGACCCGGCCATAAGGCGGATCTCCCGGCTGTTCTGGCTCTGGACCGCCCTGTCGATGCTGCTGCCGCCGCTGGTCGGCGGGCTGGTCACGCTCTCCTGGCAGGGCGCGCTGTCCGCGTTCTTCTGGGGCTCGCTGGTCCGGGTCGCACTGCTGCACCACGTCACCTGGTCGATCAACTCGATCTGCCACGCGGTCGGCCGCCGGCCGTTCCGCTCCCGCGACCGCTCCGGCAACGTCTGGTGGCTGGCGGTGCTCTCCTGCGGCGAGTCCTGGCACAACCTGCACCACGCCGACCCCACCTCGGCCCGGCACGGCGTCCTGCGCGGCCAGATCGACTCCTCGGCCCGGCTGATCCGCTGGTTCGAGCTGGCGGGCTGGGTCCGGGACGTCCGCTGGCCGGACGCGCAGCGGATCGCCGCCCGCCGCGCCGCATGAGGGCGCACCTGCAGCATGATGTAGGGGTGAACGGGAGCAGCGCAGACAGCACAGGCGGCCACCAGAGCATGCGGACGGACGCCGCGCCCGGTCCGGCGCAGGCCCGTCCGCGTGCCGCCGCCGGGGCGGACGGCGCTGCGCCGGCGCCGCGCCGGCGGGGTGGCCGGGTGCGGATGACCGGCAAGCAGCGCCGGGAACAGCTGCTGGAGATCGGCCGCACGGTGTTCGCCGAGCGCGGCTACGACGGCACCTCGGTGGAGGAGATCGCCGAGCGCGCCGGAGTGTCCAAGCCGGTGGTGTACGAGCACTTCGGCGGCAAGGAGGGGCTGTACGCGGTGGTGGTCGACCGCGAGATGCAGTTGCTGCTGGACATGGTGACCGGGGCGCTGACCGGGGGCCACTCGCGCGAGCTGCTGGAGCAGGCGGCGTTCGCGCTGATGGACTACATCGACACCTCGACGGACGGCTTCCGGATCCTGGTCCGGGACTCCCCGGTGGCCCAGTCGACGGGCACCTTCGCCTCGCTGATCAGCGACATCGCGACCCAGGTGGAGGACATCCTGGGCCTGGAGTTCAAGGCGCGCGGCTTCGACGCGCGGCTCGCCCCGATGTACTCGCAGATGCTGGTCGGGATGGTCGCGCTGACCGGCCAGTGGTGGCTGGAGGTGCGCAAGCCGGAGAAGGCCGAGGTCGCCGCCCACCTGGTGAACCTGGCCTGGCACGGCCTGGAGGGGATGGAGCGGCACCCCAAGCTGGTCGGCGAGCGCAAGGCCTGAGCCCGCCGGACCGGCCGCGCCGGTCAGAGCTCCTTCACGCCGACGGCGAAGATCCGGCGGAACGGGAAGACGGTGCCGTGCGGCCCGGCCGGGTAGGCCTCGCGCAGCAGCGCGCCGTACTCGGCGAGGAAGGCCTCGCGCTCAGCCCCTTCGCCGAGCCGGGTGAGGACGGGCCGCAGGGCGGTGCCCTTGACCCACTCCAGCACCGGGTCCGGCCCGGTGAGCAGGGTGCTGTAGGTGGTCTCCCAGACGTCGGCGGAGCAGCCCGCGCCGGCCAGCGCGTCCAGGTAGGCGCCGGGCCCGTGGACGCCGGACCGGGTGGCGTCCGCACCGAGGACGGCCCGCCAGCGGGGGCTGCGGCGCAGTTCGGCGAGCGCCGTGTGACTGGGCGAGTCGAAGTTGCCGGGTACCTGGAAGGCGATCACGCCGCCCGGTGCGAGCGCCCCCGCCCAGCGCGGCAGCAGTTCGATGTGCCCGGGAATCCACTGCAGGGTCGCGTTGGAGACGATCGCGTCGGGCGCGGCCGGGGCCGGGTCGTAGTCGGCGGCGTCGGCGAGCAGGTAGTCGGAGCCGGGCTCGCCCTCGGCGCGGGCGGCGGCGAGCATCTCGGCGGAGTTGTCGATCCCGGTGATCCGGGCGGCGGGCCAGCGCTCGCGCAGGACGGCGGTGGAGTTGCCGGGTCCGCAGCCGATGTCGAGCACGGTCGGGGCGGGTTCGTGCGGGAGGGCCGGGACCCGGGCGAGCAGGTCGCGCAGCGGGCGGGTCCGTTCGTCGGCGAAGCGCAGGTACTGCTCGGGGTCCCAGACGGGGTCGGTCATGATCGGCCTCACAAGTATCTCGACATCAAGATATCCATGCCAGCTTCGGTACTGGATTTCTCGATGTCAAGAGACTTCACATCGACACAACCCCCGATACACTGATCGTCATGGAGGACGAGGTCGATCGGCTGGTCGCAGCGTGGCGCAGGGAGCGCCCCGACCTCGACGTGGAACCGCTCGAAGTGCTCAGCCGGGTCAGCCGGCTCGCCCGCCACCTCGACCGCGCCCGCCGGACCGCCTTCGCGGAGCACGGACTGGAGCCCTGGGAGTTCGACGTGCTGACCGCGCTGCGGCGGGCCGGCCCCCCGTACCAGCTCTCCCCCGGCCAGCTGCTCACCCAGACCCTGGTCACCTCCGGCACCATGACCAACCGGATCGACCGGCTCACCGGCAAGGGCCTGGTCAAACGGCTGCCCGACCCGGACGACCGGCGCGGCGTCCTGGTCCGGCTCACCGACGACGGGCGCGACCGCGCCGACCAGGCGCTCGCCGGGCTGCTCGCGCACGAGCGCGAACTGCTCGCCCAGCTGACCTCCGCCCAGCAGGGCGAGCTCGCCGGCCTGCTGCGGCAGCTGGTCGCCCCCTTCGACAACATCCCGTAGGCGACGGGGCCCGCGGACGGGCAGCAAACCGGCGGCGGCCTCAGAACCCGTCCGGGTACGGCGTGCTCAGCGCGGGCACCGGGGCGGGCACCGGCTCCGGCGTCCGGTAACCCGGCAGCAGCTCGGCCAGCCGCCGGCGCACCTCGTCGTCGCTGTTCACCGCCGCCGCCCCGTACAGCCCGGTCAGCCCGCCGGCCAGGTCCTCCGGCCCGGCCGCGGCGTCCGCGACGGTGGCGTAGATCCGCGTGTGCTCGGTCGCCAGCCGCTCCTCGCCCTCCGAGAACAGCGCCTCGTTGAGCTTCTCCCCGGCCCGCAGCCCGGTGTAGCGGATCTCCACCTCGTCCCTGGCCAGCTGCACCTGCTCGGCGAAGTTGTGCACCAGGTCGACGATCCGCACCGGCTCTCCCATGTCCAGCACGAACACCTCGCCGCCGCGCGCCATCCGGCCGGACTCCAGCACCAGGCCGACGGCCTCCTCGATGGTCATGAAGAAGCGCGTGACATCGGGGTGGGTGATCGTCACCGGACCGCCGCTGCGCAGTTGCTCGGCCAGCACCGAGAGCAGCGAACCGCGCGAACCCAGCACATTGCCGAACCGCACCGCGGAGAACACCCCGGTGCCCAGCTCGCGGGCGTCCCGGGCGTTCGCCTGGACGATCAGCTCGGCCAGCCGCTTGCTCGCGCCCAGCACCGAGGTCGGGTCGGCCGCCTTGTCGGTGGAGATCAGCACGAACCGCTCGACACCGGTGGCCAGCGCCGCCTCCACCAGGTGGTCGGTGCCCAGCACATTGGACTTCACCGCCTCGCTGGGATGGCGCTCCAGCAGCGGCAGGTGCTTGTGGGCGGCGGCGTGGAAGACCACCTCGGGCTTGAGGTCGCGGAAGATCTGCTGGATCCGCGGCCGGTCCCGGATGTCGGCGATCACCAGCGACTCGTCGGTCAGCAGCGCCTCGCCCCAGATCTCCAGCTGCAGCCGGTGCAGATTGGACTCGTCGTGGTCGAGCATGTAGAGCGCGCTGGGGTTGAACGCGTGCACCTGGCGGCAGAGTTCGCTGCCGATCGAGCCGCCGGCACCGGTCACCAGCACCCGTCGGCCCTCGATCACGTCCCGGACGTCGGCGGAGACCACGTGCACCTCGTGCCGGCCGATCAGCCGGTTGACGTCCAGGCTGCGCATGTCGGAGCCGACCACCTCGCGGCGCAGCGCGGCGAGGAAGGACGGCAGGTAGCGGACGGCCGCCCCGGCCGCGGCGGCGGCGGTCGCCAGCGCCCGGACCCGCGGCGGGGCGAGCCCGGGGATGGCCAGCGCGACGACCTGGGCGCGGTGCTCGACGGCCAGCGCGGTCAGCTCGGCAAGCGTGCCGAGGACGGGGACGGCGTCCACCGACTGCCCGGCCTTGGCCGGGTCGTCGTCGAGCAGGCCGATCGGGGCGAGGCCGAACTCCGGGGCCCGGCCGAGGTCGCGCACCAGCGCGGTGCCGGCCGCACCGGCCCCGACCACCAGGGTGCGCAGCCCCGTCGGCGGCGCGGCACGGCCGCCGGAGGCCCGATCTGACCGGCCGGACGGTGCGTCCGGCCGGGCGCCCGGCGCGCTCACGGCGTCGTTCGCGCCCTCGTTCGCGCCCTGCGGGGCCGCGTGCGGGCGTGCGGAAGTGCTGTGCGGCGACATCTGTCCTCCGGAGTTCCCTGACCTGACGGACCTGAGCCGGCGCCGGAGGCGGTCCGGGGCCGGTACCTGGGTGTGACGGACGGGCGGATCAGCCGGCGCCGGGAGAGGTGGACGTGGCGACGGACGGCGGAGCGGCGGGAGCCGCGAGTTCGGACGGGCTGACGCCCGCCCGGCGGGCCACCGCGACGGCGGCCAGGGTGGAATGCACCCCGAGCTTGCCGAGGACGTTCTGCATGTGGGTGCGGACGGTGTGCGGGGACAGGTAGAGCCGCTCGGCGACGGCCTGCCGGCCGAGGCCCGCGACCATGCAGCGCAGGATCTGCTTCTCCCGCGGGGTGAGCGTGTCGACCAGCCGCTCGCTCTCGGTGCGGTCCCGGCGGGCCGTGGTGAGCTCGCGGATCACCCCGGTGAGCAGCGCGGGCGGCAGATGGGTCTCGTCCCGCAGCACGCCCCGGATCACCGCCAGCAGCCGGGCCAGTGAACTCTCCTTCGCCACCCAGCCGGTGGCGCCGGCGTGCAGGGCCCGGGCGGCCCGCTGCGGGTCGTCGACGGTGGCCAGGACGATCGCCCGCAGGCCGGGGTGACGGCGGCGGATGCGGGCCAGCAGGGTGATGCCGTCGGGGACCTGTGCGGTGGACGGCCCCGCCGTCGGGGGCGGCTGGGCGGCGGACGGGGTCGCCGTCCCCGGATGCGGTTCCGCCGGGTACGGGCCGGCCGGGCGGGCGGTGACCGGGTGGCGGACCGCCCCGCCGGGGGTGCCGGCCGGGCCCGGCGGGCCCGCGGTCGGGACCGCCGGGGGGCGGCGGGGGGACGGCACGGCCGGAGCCGGACGGCGGCGCAGCGCGTCGGGCGGGTCGGCGCCCGGCTGGCGGGCCTTGCGCGCGGCGGCCCCTCCCTCGGCCACCCCGAGGTCGGCGTCCACCAGGACGACGTCGAACGCCCGCCCTTCCGTGACGGCGCGCTCCAGGGCGCGCTCCGCGGCGGCCGCGCTGCCCGCCGCACCGACCTCGACGTCGGGCTCGGCGGCGAGCGCCGCGGCCAGCGCCTCGGCGAAGATCCGGTGGTCGTCGACCACCAGGACGCGGATCCGCCCCATCGTCACTTCCCCCCCTGCTCAGCTCCGGCTCGTGCCCGGGACGGCGCCCGGTCCCACCGCCGCCGTCCGGGCGCGTCCTGCGCCGATCGCCTCCCGGATGTCCGGGAGAACCGAGGCACCGACCCCCACCGGTACCGGAATCAGCGTACGGGGTGGGCGCTGGCTCGGTGGGGGTTTGGTGAAGTTTCGTCAGGAGGTGCGAAATTGGCGTGACTTGGTGCCCCGCGACCACTCTCCCCCACCGCTGGCGCCCCTCCACCGCCGTTCTCCCCGGGCACGTCCGCGAAACGCCGGAGCGCCACCCCCCGTCCGAACGGGGGGCGGCGCTCCGTGGGTGCCGGAACGGACGGGCCTACTGGCCGTTCTTCTCCAGCGTGAACTTCCAGGCGTCGGCGACGATGTCGTCCAGGTTCGGACGGCGCGGGGTCCAGCCCAGCTCCCGGTGGGCGCGCTCGGCGGAGGCCACCAGCACGGCCGGGTCGCCGGCGCGACGGCCGGAGACCACGACCGGGATCTCCCGGCCGGTGACCCGCTTGACCGACTCGATCACCTCGCGGACCGAGAAGCCGCTGCCGTTGCCCAGGTTGCAGATCAGGTGCTCGCCCGGCTTGGCGGCGTCCAGCGCCAGCAGGTGCGCGTCGGCCAGGTCCGCGACGTGGATGTAGTCGCGGATGCAGGTGCCGTCCGGGGTCGGGTAGTCGTCGCCGTACACCGCGATGTGCTCACGCCGGCCGAGGGCGGCCTGGAACACCAGCGGGATCAGGTGCGACTCGGGGTCGTGCCGCTCGCCGTACTGGCCGTACGCGCCCGCGACGTTGAAGTAGCGCAGCGAGACGGCGGCCAGGCCGTGGGCCACGGCCTCACTGGTGATCAGGTGGTCCACGGCCAGCTTGGTGGCGCCGTAGGTGTTGGTCGGCGCGGTGCGGGCCGTCTCGGCGATCGGCACGGACTCCGGCTCGCCGTAGGTGGCGGCGGTCGACGAGAACACCAGCTTGCGCACACCCGCGGCGCGCATCGCGCTGATCAGCTCCAGCGAGCCGGCCACGTTGTTGCGCCAGTACTTCTCCGGGTCCACGACGGACTCGCCGACCTGCGAGGAGGCGGCGAAGTGCAGCACGCCGTCGAAGGAGGCGTCCAGAACCTTGCCGGCCTCCTGGATCCGGCCCTCGACGAACTCGGCACCGGCCGGCACGCCCTCGCGGAAGCCGGTCGAGAGGTCGTCCAGGACGGTCACCTGGTGCCCCGCCTCCAGCAGGTGGGCGGCGACCACACTGCCGACATAGCCGGCGCCACCCGTGACCAGGTACTTACTCATGATGCGACCTCCAGCGGGCGATGGACCGCCGTCGGCGGACCATCGGGGACGTACGTACGACTGCGGCCTATTCTCCCTGGCCGCCGGGGGTGCTCAGAACCATCCGGAGGGCCCTTCCCGTCCGGGTCACCGTCCGCCTGTCACCGGCCTCCGGCGCCGTCCACCCACCCGTCGCCGGCCTGTCGCCCAGCCGTCAGCCGCGCGCCATCCGCTCCAGCAGCCCGGTGCGCGCCGCCACCGCCGCCGCCTCCAGCCGGGTCCGCGCGCCGAGCTTCATCAGCACCCGCTGGACGTGCGTACGGGCCGTGCTCGCCGCGATCCGCATCCCCGCCGCGATCGCCGCGGTGTCCTCGCCGTCCGCGATCCGCGCCAGCACCTGGACCTCCCGCCGGGTCAGCAGCCGCAGCAGCCGCACCGCCTCGTCGTCCGGCTCGGCCGCCGGCCTCAGCAACTGGTCGAACGCGCCCCGCAGCACCTCCACCGCGACCGCCGCCTCCCCCGCCCGGGCCCGCGCGATGGCCCGCTCGACCACCTCGATCCGCTCGTCGCTCGGCACGTAACCGGCCGCACCCGAGGCGAACGCCCCTGCCACGCCCCGCAGTTCACCGACCGGGCCGAGCACGATCACGGCCACCTCGGGCCGCTCCCGGCGGATCCGCCGCAAACCGTCGAACGCCCCCGGCTCACCCGGCGCGGCCACCCCCAGCAGACACACCTCCGGCCGCCGGCCCGCCACCAGATCGGCCGCCGACGAAGCCGGCGAACCCACCGCGAGCACCCGGTGACCGCGCAGTTGGAGCGCGGTGGCCAGCGCCTCGGCCAGCAACCGGTGGTCGTCCACCACGACGAGGCGAACACCCATGAGACCCCTCCCGGTCGGCGTCCCGCCCGCAGCCCCGCCCGGCTGAGGAAGGCGGCCGATGACGCACCATCACAGCGCATTCCGTACCCGACCTGCCAGACCGTCTCACCGGACCGTCTCACCACCCGGCCGCCGCTCGACTGCCGACCGGCCTTGCGGGCACGACAAAAAGGACCCCCGCCCGAAGGCGGAGGTCCTGACTGAGCCCCCATGCGGAATCGAACCGCAGACCTTCTCCTTACCATGGAGACGCTCTACCGACTGAGCTATAGGGGCTTGTTCCCTGTCCGTGCTCCCCGGCTTCGCTTTCCGCTCCGCCCGCTCGCTCGAACAAGGAAGACATTACACGGCCGGGGGGCCGATTGGGAAATCCGTCCCGGCCGCCCGGCCGCCCAGCGCACCCGCCACCGCCAGGTCCGTTCCGCGGGTCTCCGGCAGCAGCCGCAGGCAGAGCAGCGCCACCACCCCCCACCCCGCCAGGTACCAGCCGACCGGCTCCGCCGTGCCGTACGCCTCGGTCAGCCTGGTCGCGATCAGCGGCGTCGTCGCCCCGCCCACCACCCCGCCCAGGTTGTACGTCAACGCCGCCCCCGTGTACCGCACCCGGGTCGGGAACAGCTCCGGCAGGAACGCCGCCAGCGGCCCCAGCAGGCACCCCAGCACCACCATCGCCCCCGCCAGCGCCAGGAACATCAGCCCCCGCCGCTCCGTCTCCAGCAGCGGGAACAGCACCAGCCCCCAGGCCACCGCCAGCGCCGTCGCCCCCTGCAGCGTCCGACGCCGCCCCCACTCGTCACTGCGCCGCGCGCTCAGCCACACCGTCACCGCCTTCCCCGCCGCCCCGGCCAGCAGCATCGCCAGCACCACCGTGCTCGGCACCCCGAGCCCCGTCGTCGCGTACGCCAGCGCGTACGTGGTGGTCAGGTAGAACAGCGCGTACCCCACCGTGATCGCCCCGCACCCCACCAGCACCGTCCGCCAGTGCCCGCGCAGCACCTCCACCACCGGCGCCCGCTCGGCCCCGGTCCGCGCCTCGCCCCGGAACAGCGGCGTCTCCTCCAGCCGCAGCCGCACGAACAGCCCCACCGCCACCAGCGCCAGCGACGCCAGGAACGGCACCCGCCAGCCCCAGGACCGGAACGCCTCCTCGTCCAGCCCGAGTTGCAGCGCCAGGAACACCCCGTTGGCCAGCACGAACCCGGTCGTCGGCCCCAACTGCAGATACGCCCCGTACCGCCCCCGCCGCCCCGCCGGCGCGTTCTCCGCGACCAGCAGCGCCGCGCCGCCCCACTCCCCGCCCAGCCCCACCCCCTGGCACACCCGCAACACCACCAGCGCCACCGGCGCCCACCACCCCCACGCCGCGAACCCCGGCAGCACCCCCACCGCCGCCGTCGACAGGCCCATCAGCAGCAACGACACCACCAGCGTCGTCTTGCGCCCCAGCCGGTCTCCGAAGTGCCCGAACACCACCGCCCCCAGCGGCCGCGCCAGGAAGGCCACCGCGTACACCGAAAACGCCGCCAACAGCGCGCCCACCGTGCCCAGTTCGGGAAAGAACACCTCACCGAAGACGAGCGCCGCCGCCGTCCCGTAGATGAAGAAGTCGTAGAACTCGATCGCCGTACCGATCAACGCCGCCGCAGCGGCCCGCCGCATCTGCCCCGTCGCACCCATGCCCCCAACCCTGACGACCCCACCTCACCCCCGACAGCGCCCACCCGAGTGACACCCGCGCCCCACCCCACCCCCCACGCCCCCCGGCGCCGCCCTCACACCCCCACAGCGACCCCCACATCACCTCGCGTACGGGTTGTCACTCGGCGGCCGCCGCCTCCGCACCACCAGGGCCACCACACCCCCGGCCACCACCAGCGCACCCGCCCCAACTGCCACCCCGACGCCCACCCACGACGTCCCCGCCTCCCGCTGCCCCGCTTGCTGCTGCCCGGACGGCGCAGCAGAGGCGGAAGCCGGCGGTGCAACGGAGGAGGAAGCGGGCGGCGCCGCGGGAGTCCCGGACGCGGACGGTGACACCGGACTGGGCGACTCGGCAGACGCCGACGGCGTCACGCTGCCCGCCGCGTCCGCCAGAGGACTGACATCGGCCGGTCCCGGATCACCCGGCGTGGTCAGCGCGACGCGCGGCCGGACGATTCCGTACCCGATGAAGTCGGTCCGGCTCGAACCGTCCTTGGGCTTCCCGGCCGTGTTGATCAGCACCCGGGCGATCTGGTTCGGAGCCCAATCGGGATGAACCGACCAGAGAAGCGCCGCCGAGGCGGAGACCAGGGCGGTTGCGTCGGAAGTGCCGTGCTTCTTGCAGTAGCCGGATTCCGCGACACACGACGTGTAGATGTCCACCCCCGGAGCCGCGATGTCGATCTGCGGACCGTGCTCGGACTCCCCGGTGGCCGTGCCGGCCTGATCGGCCGCCGCCACCGCCATGATGCCCGGCAGAGCCGCGGGATACAGAACGGGATTCCCCTCCTGCCCACTGTTTCCGGCACCTGCGACGACGAGCGCGCCCTTCCCGTTGGCGTACTCGACGGCCTTCTCGAGCTCGGCGATGTCCCCCGTGGAGACCCCGGAGGAACCCGCGACCGACGAGACATTGATGACCCTCGCCCCTTGGTCCGCCGCGTAGGTGATGCCCTGACTCACCTGCTTCAGGTAACCGGAGGCATCGATCGGCTGGGCCGGGTCGTCGTTGATGTTTATCTTGATCGGGAGGATTCTGGCCTCGGGTGCCAGACCGTACGCGCCTTTCCCTCCCAGGCCCTTCCCGGACCCCGCGATGAGACCGGCGATTCCCGTGCCGTGACCGCTCTTGTCGACGCCGAGCCCACCGGACAGTCCGCTCATGTCCTTGCCCGACAACAGTTGCCCGGCCAGATCCGGATGATCGAGCCGGAAGCCGCCGTCGATCACCGCCACGGTGACTCCCCGGCCCTTGCTCGTCTGCCAGATCTCGGGCGCCTTCATGGTGTCAAGGTGCCACTGCTGGTCGCGGATCGAATCCACCGCGGCTGCCGGCCCAACCGTCAGCCCGGCTACGATGCCGGCCGACAGCAGCACCGCGGCGAACCTCCGCCCGCGCACACGTACGTCCGTCCGCCGCATCACTGCTCCCTCGTCACTTTCCCCGCCGGAACCGGGTATTGCCCCACACGGAACTGCCCGGCCACCGGGTGGGCCCAGTGGCTGGGCAGTCGTTCCGCACTACTCAACCACGCCCGGGTTGCTCTTCGGAGTACCGCTGGTCCAGGTCTCCTCGTCCTCGTGCAGGTAGTCGGCCCGCCGGCGCCGTTCGCGCTCGCGCCGTTCCCCCGCACCGCCCGTCATGCCCGGGCCCATCATGCCGTTCTGGCCCGGCCGCGCCGCGCCCTCGGCAGCCGCCGCCCCGGCCGCGGCCGCCCGGTTGCGCAGACCGCTGCCGCCCGGGGTGAACTCCCCGCCGGCCACCGGTCCCTTCGCGCCGCCGACCACACCGCCGACGGTCGAGCTGTACCCACGACCGCGCGAACCACCGACCGCGCCACCACCGTGGCCGCCGCCCGGGTGCATCCCGCCGCCCGGACCGCCGAAGCCGCCACCGCCGGCGGACCCACCGGCCCGGCCCTGGGCCGCCTCACGCGCCCCGAAGACGGCCCCGCCGTTGGTCGGTACCGGGGCACCGCCCTTCGCCGACGGGTTCCCGCCCCCGAAGGTGCTGGTCCGGTTCGGGGGAACGGAGCCCCCACCGCCGCCCTTCAGCGGCACGGTTCCCCCGGTGAACGGTCCGGTGCCGCCCAACGGAATCGGCCCGCCACCCAGGAAGGGACCGGGCCCTCCGCCGGGGATGCCCGGCTGACCGGGACCGCCACCCTGTGGGTACGGCGTCACGGGGCCGCCACCCGCCGGCCCCACCGGACCGGTGTGCCCGGGCAGTGTCGGCACCGTCGGCAGGCTGTCCAGCCCGGTACCGGGACGGTCCCCGGGGAACGTGGTCGGCGGAGTCACCGTCCCGGGCGTGCTCGGGTCACCCGGCAGCGGCACCGAACCACCGTGCGACGGCGGGATCGGAGTGCTGTGCCCCGGAGTCCTCGGCCCGTCCGGCGCCGACGCGGGCGGACGCGGCGTCACGGAACCGCCACTGCTGACGTAACCGCCGCCGGTCTGGCTGGAGCCTCCGCCGCTGTATCCGCTACGACCGACCGGCCGGTAGGCACCACCGGTGGAACCGCCACCGGACCCCACGACCACCTCTGATCCGCCGTCGACCGCCTTCGGGCCGTCACCGGGGGTGCCCGGCAGTTCGGGCAGCTTGAGCCCGTTCAGCTGGGCGGTGGCCGCCTCGTACGCCTGCCCCAGCGTCTCCATCTGGTGGATGGCTTCCTGGTGCGCCGTGTCCACCCGCTTCTGTGCCGCCGCGGCCTCCGCGTAGGAGACCCAGGTCGGGTCCTCCTTCTTCATGATCGCGTCGGTCGTGGCGGTCGGGTTGCCGAATCCGGTGACGGCCAACGGCGAGGGCTTCAGGCACGGCTGCGCGGCGTGCCGCTTCACCAGGTCGATGTCCTTGGTCGGCACCTCCGGCACGCCGGTCTTGGCGCCGCCCAGGGCCTCGCCCGCCAGGACCATCGCATCGCCGGCGCCCTTGGAGTACTCGCCGATCATGGCCGTCGACTTGTTGAGGTTGCCGGCCCACGTCTTGAAGTTCTCGGCGGCCGGACCCTCCCACTGGATCTGTCCGACGTGGGCGGCCAGTGACCTGCTGAGTTCGTCCAGCACTCGCGCGGCGTTCTTGAGCTGGTTGCCGCGGCTGACCACCTTCGCCGGGTCGCTGCCGGCGACCATGCCCTTGAGCTGGGGGTGGCCGATCCCCTCGAAATTCGTTCCGCCTGCCATCAGTTGCTCCCCGTTTCACCGAAGCGGACACGCACCACGATCATCAGTACGTGCCGGTCGCCGACGGCGACCCGCCAGGTCCGCCGTCCGCGGTCTTCGCGACCGCGTTGACCGCCGTCGTCTGGTGCTCCTCGTTGCTGCCGTAGCTGCCCGCCGTCTGGGCAACCGCCCGGCCCATCTTGTCGATCTGCTCCGCGAGCGACTTCGAGAGCTGCAGGATCGCGGCGTGCGTCCGGTCGTACGCGGCCATCAGGTCCGTGGACTCGTGGAAGCCGGTGCCGAGGTTGCCGGCGCTCAGCTTCTGTTCCTTGATGTTGTGCTGCGCCGCCTCCGAGCCCTCCAGTGAGGCCAGGAGCGCGTCGACCTTCTTCTTGAACGTGGTCAGCGTGTCGAGCTCGATCTTGACGTCCTTGGAGCCGAACGCCGCCACCAGTGCGGTGGCGCTCACGTCGACCTGGACCTGGCCGACCACACGACCGACCCAACTGTTGTCGAGCGTCCACGGCTTCACCTCGCCGTTGGGGCCCTCGGCCCAGCCCGCGCCGCCCGGTCCAGCCTCGCCTGGCACAGCAATCCACCTCTCCCCCGTGCGCGGCGCACCCCCGCAGGTCGCCGCGCCGCGACACACCGTCAACTACTCGGTCGTACTCGGTCGTAGCGGCCCCGCACCGTCCACGCCTCGGGACGAGCGGCGCCTCGGTCATCGTAGCCACCGCCTCCGTCGGACCGGCAGGGCCCATGGCCCGCTTGTACGCGATCGGTACGAACTTGACACGTGCGGCCCGGCGCGCGGTGCGCCGGGCCGTGCGGGTGGGAGTGGCTGCTCGCCGGTGGCTCCCGGGCGGGGCTCAGACCTGCTCGGCCAGCTCCAGCCAGCTCATCTCCAGCTCTTCCTTCTCGTCCCGGACCGCCCGCAGCCGGCCGTCCAGCTCGGCGACCTTGGAGAAGTCGGCGGCGTGCTCGGCGAGCTGGGCGTGCAGCTTGGACTCCTTCTCGTCCAGCTTGGCGATCTGCCGCTCCAGCTTCTGCATCTCCTTCTTGGCCGCCCGCAGGTCCCCGCCGGACAGCGTGGGCGCCCCGGCCTCCGTGCCGCCCGCCGCCGGCGCTGCCGCCGTCGCGCCGGTGGCGGCGGCCGAAGCCGCCGCGGCCACTGCGGCGGCCATCGCGGCCCGCCGCTCCAGGTACTCGTCGACGCCGTTCGGCAGCATCCGCATCCGCCGGTCGCCGAGCAGCGCGTACGTCACGTCGGTGGTCCGCTCGATGAAGAAGCGGTCGTGGCTGATGACGACCATCGAGCCGGGCCAGCCGTCGAGCAGGTCCTCCAGCTGATTGAGCGTCTCGATGTCGAGGTCGTTGGTGGGCTCGTCGAGGAACAGCACGTTGGGCTCGTCCATCAGCAGCCGGAGCAGCTGGAGCCGGCGCCGCTCGCCGCCGGAGAGGTCGCCGACCGGCGTCCACTGCTTGTCCTTGCCGAAGCCGAACTGCTCGCAGAGCTGGCCGGCGCTCATCTCCCGGCCCTTGCCGAGGTCGACCCGGGAGCGGACCTGCTCGACGGCCTGCAGCACTCGGGTGGCCGGGTCCAGCTCGGCGACCTCCTGGGAGAGGTACGCCAGGCGCACCGTCTTGCCGACCTTGATGACCCCGGACGTCGGCTGGACGTCGCCCTCCGAGGCGTAGGCGTCGCGCATCGCTCGCAGCAGCGAGGTCTTGCCGGCGCCGTTGACGCCGAGCAGGCCGATCCGGTCGCCGGGGCCGAGCTGCCAGGTGATGTTCTCCATCAGCAGCTTGGGGCCGGCCTTGACGGTCACGCCTTCCAGGTCGAAGACCGTCCGCCCGAGGCGCGCGTTGGCGAACTTCATCAGCTCGCTCTTGTCGCGCGGCTCGGGGACGTCGGCGATGAGCGCGTTGGCGGCCTCGATGCGGTAGCGGGGCTTGGAGGTACGGGCAGGGGCGCCGCGGCGCAGCCAGGCCAGCTCCTTGCGGGCGAGGTTCTGGCGCTTCTGCTCCTCGACGGCCTCGATCCGGGACCGCTCGGCGCGCGCGAAGACGTAGTCGGAGTAGCCGCCCTCGTACTCGTGGACGGCGCCGTGCTGGACGTCCCACATCCGGGTGCAGACCTGGTCGAGGAACCAGCGGTCGTGGGTGACGCAGACCAGCCCGGAGCGGCGGGACTGGAGGTGCCGGGCGAGCCAGGCGATGCCCTCGACGTCGAGGTGGTTGGTGGGCTCGTCGAGGACGATGAGGTCCGGCGAGCCGAGCAGCAGCTTGGCGAGGGCGATCCGGCGGCGCTCGCCACCGGAGAGCGGGCCGATGACGGTGTCCAGGCCGTCGGGGAACCCGGGCAGGTCGAGGCCGCCGAAGAGGCCCTCGATGATGTCGCGGATGCGGGCGTCGCCGAGCCACTCGTGGTCGGCGCGGTCGGCGATGACCTCGTGCCGGATGGTGGCGGTCGGGTCCAGCGAGTCGTGCTGGGTGAGGACGTCCAGCTGGAGGCCGCCGGACCAGGTGATCCGGCCGCCGTCGGGCTCCTCCAGCTTGGCGAGCATCCGGATCAGGGTGGTCTTGCCGTCGCCGTTGCGTCCGACGACACCGATCCGGTCGCCCTCGCTGACGCCGAGGCTGACCCCGTCCAGAAGGGCCCGGGTGCCGTAGACCTTCGTGACGGACTCGATGGTGGCGAGGTTGACGGCCACGTGTGCTGCGCTCCTGGGTTCGACGGTCCGGGCTCGGGCGGAGCCTCGGAGCCTCCCAGCCTAGTGGGCCCGTCCCGGGTCGCCGCGCGCTCGGCCGATCGCCCGACCGGCCCGGCGGCCCGACCGGTCGCTACGCGCCCGGCCCCGGCACCACGACGCCCGGCGAGCCCGCCGCCACGGCAGCACCCGGCACCGGCCCGTGGGTGGCGTGCGCGGTCCGGCAGCTGCCGGAGGCGCGCAGCGCGGCGGCGACCGCCTCGGCGCCCTCGGCGTCCTTGGCCAGGAAGGCGCAGGTCGGCCCGGAGCCGGAGACCAGCGCCCCGAGCGCCCCGGCCGCGGTGCCGGCCCGGAGGGTGTCGGCGAGGGCGGGGCGCAGCGACAGCGCGGCCGGCTGGAGGTCGTTGGCCAGGGCGGCGGCCAGCGCGACGGCGTCGCCGTCGGCGAGGGCGGCGAGCAGGGCGGGGTCGGCGTCGGGGGTGGGCACCTCGGCGTCGCCGGAGCCGGTGCCGGCCTCCTCGCGCAGGCGGTCGCACTCGCGGAAGACGGCGGGGGTGGACAGGCCGCCGTCGGCGACCGCGAAGACCCAGTGGTAGCTGCCGGTGACGGGCAGCGGCTCCAGGATCTCGCCCCGCCCGCGGCCCAGGGCGACGCCGCCGACCAGGGCGAACGGCACGTCCGAGCCGAGCTCGGCGGCCAGCTCCAGCAGTGTGTCGGCCGGCGTGCCGAGCCCCCACAGGGCGTCGCAGGCGACCAGCGCCGCCGCGCCGTCGGCGCTGCCGCCGGCCATGCCGCCCGCGACCGGGATGGCCTTGGCGATGTGCAGGTGGACGTCGGGCTCGGCGAGGCCGTGGCGGGCGGCGAGCAGCCGGGCGGCGCGGGCGGCGAGGTTGCTCCCGTCCAGCGGGACGGCGTCGGCGTCCGGTCCGGTGCAGCTCAGGGTGACGCCCGCGCCGGGCTCGCCCGCCGTCGCCGTCACCTCGTCGCCGAGGGCGACCGCGAAGAAGACGTTGGCCAGGTCGTGGAAGCCGTCGGCGCGCAGGCCGCCGACCCCGAGCTGGACGTTGACCTTGGCGGGCACGCGTACCGTGACGCTCACGGGATCCATCCCCTACTCCGGCTTGTGCTCGGCGATGGCGGCGAACTGCTCGACGGTGAGCATCTCGCCGCGCAGCTTGTGGTCGATGCCGGCGGCGGCGAGCGCCTGCTCGGCCGCGGCGGCGGAGCCGGCCCAGCCGGCCAGCGCGGCCCGCAGGGTCTTGCGGCGCTGGGCGAACGCGGCGTCGACGACCGCGAACACCTCCTCGCGGCTCGCGGTGGTGCTCGGCGGGTCGCGGCGGACCAGCGAGACCAGCCCGGAGTCGACGTTGGGGGCGGGCCAGAAGACGTTGCGGCCGATGGCCCCGGCCCGCTTCACGTCGGCGTACCAGTTGGCCTTGACCGAGGGGACGCCGTACACCTTGTTGCCGGGCTCGGCCGCGAGCCGGTCGGCGACCTCGCTCTGCACCATGACCAGGGTGCGCTCGATGCTGGGGAAGGTGGCGAGCATGTGCAGCAGCACCGGCACGGCCACGTTGTACGGCAGGTTGGCGACCAGCGCGGTCGGCGCGGGGCCGGGCAGCTCGGTGACCAGCATGGCGTCGCTGAACACCAGGTCGAACGCCTCGGCCTTCCCGGGCATCCGGGCGGCGACGGTGTCGGGCAGGTGCCGCGCCAGCACCGGGTCGATCTCCACCGCGGTGACGTGCCGGGCGACCTCCAGCAGCGCGAGCGTCAGCGACCCGAGGCCGGGCCCGACCTCGACCACCGCGTCCTCGCCGGTCACCTCCGCGGCCCGGACGATCCGCCGCACGGTGTTGCCGTCGATGACGAAGTTCTGCCCGCGCTGCTTGGTCGGCTTCACGCCGAACGCGTCCGCCAGCGCCCGGATGTCCGCGCCGCCGAGCAAGGGGGTCCCCCCGGCCGAAGGCTGGGGGCGGCTGTCAGAAGTGGGGTCGGTGCTGCTCACCCGCCAAGGATAAGGGCGCGCGGCACCCTCACAGCTCGACGACCGCCGCGAGGTCGATCTCCACGGGGTAGGGGACGGTGGTGCGCAGCACGCCCTCGTGCTGGGCGACGGGCAGGTAGACGCCCTTCTCCTCGTCCCGGTGGAACTCGTGGACGATCGGGAGGTCGTCGATGCCGCGCTCGACCCGCCAGTAGTACGGGATGCCCTTGTCGGCGTACTGCCCGGGCTTGCGGAAGCGGTCGTTGGCCCGGGTCCCGTGCGAGACGACCTCCACGGTGAGCACCACGGCCTCGGGCGGGAGGCACTCCAGCTCGAAGACATCGATGCCGGTCTTGTCGAACACCACGACATCCGGCTTGGTCGTGTTGTCCTCGTCCAGCAGCACGCAGCGCTCGACGTTCGCCGCGTAAGGCGTGACCCGCGCACTGCGCAGTGCCGAGTACAGCTCGTCCCGCACCTGGTCGTGCCACTGATTCGTCTGCCCCCGGACCACGATGACTCCGTCCACAAGATCCCAATCGAACGGCAGGTCGAGGTTCTTGACCTGCTCGTACGTCCGCAGTTGGGACAGCGGGTGCGACGAGTCGTGATGATCCTCGACGGGTCCGTCGATCGGCATGGCGGTCATGGCCACCTCCCTCACTGCACTCATGCTAACCAGCCTAGAAAGCCGTCACGAGTGCCGAATCGTTCCGCCGCAACCCGACATTCGTTCGATCGGATCAGTACCCGAACGCCCGCGCCGTGTTCTCCGCGATCGCCCCGGCGAGCTCCTCCTCCGACAGGCCCAGGGTGTCAGCCATCGAGCGGACCGTGACCGGGATGAGGTACGGGGCGTTGGGGCGGCCGCGGTAGGGGTGGGGGGTGAGGAAGGGGGCGTCGGTCTCGACCAGGATCCGGTCGAGCGGGGTGGCGGTCAGGGCGTCGCGCAGCGGCTGGTTGGCCTTGAAGGTGACCGGGCCGGCGAAGGAGAGGTACCAGCCGTGCTCGGCGCAGACCTTGGCCATCTCGGCGTCGCCGGAGTAGCAGTGGAAGACGGTCCGCTCGGGGGCGCCCTCCTCCAGCAGGACGGCGACGACGTCCTCGTGGGCGTCCCGGTCGTGGATCACCAGCGCCTTGCCGTGCCGCTTGGCCATCGCGATGTGGCGGCGGAACGACTCCTTCTGGATCTCGACGCCCTCCGGCCCGGTGCGGAAGTAGTCGAGGCCGGTCTCGCCGACCGCGCGGACCTGCGGCAGCGCCGCGAGCGCGTCGATCTCGGCCAGCGCCGCGTCGAGCGCGGCCTGCCCTCCGGGCTCCCGCCGCTGCCCGGACCACCCGTCGGGGTCGCCGAGGAAGATCCGCGGCGCCTCGTTGGGGTGCAGGGCGACGGCGGCGTGCACCTGCTCGAACCGGGCCGCCAGTTCGGCGGCCCAGCGCGAGCCCGGCACGTCGCAGCCGACCTGGACGACGGTGGTCACCCCGACCGAGGCGGCCTTGGCCAGGCCCTCCTCGGGGGTGCCGGACTGCATGTCCAGATGGGTGTGCGAGTCGGCGACCGCCACCGCCAGCGGGGCGGGCAGCGGCGGCGGGGTGGACCGGTCGTCGTCCTTCTTCGGCATCAGTCGTCCTTCACCGGCCTCAGGAGGCCGGCTTCTCCTCGAGACGGGGGAACAGGATCTCGCCCTTGGTGACGGTGGCACCGGCGGGCAGCCGGCCCCACTGCGCGGCCTCGGCGACGGTCTGCCCGGCGAGCGCCCCCAGCCCCTCGGCGGCGCCGAGCGAGGCCCAGAGCTTCTCGGCGGTGGTCGGCATCACCGGGTTGAGCAGCACCGCAGTGGCCCGCAGCGCCTCGGCGGCGGTGTAGAGGATGGTGGCCAGCCGGTCCCGGCCCTCGGCCGAGTCGTCCTTGGCGACCTTCCACGGCTCCTGCTCGGTGAGGTAGCCGTTGACCTGCTTGACGAAGTCGAAGACGGCCGCGAGCCCGCCCGCGAAGTCCAGCTCCTCGCCGATCTTCCGGTCGGCGGTCGCGACGGCCGCCGCGAGGCCCTCGGCGACGGCCCGCTCGGCCTCGCCCGGCGCCGCCGCGGCCGGCAGCACGCCGTCGAAGTACTTGCCGACCATGGCCGCCAGCCGGGAGGCGAGGTTGCCGAAGTCGTTGGCCAGCTCGGAGGTGTACCGGGCGGTGAAGTCCTCCCAGGAGAACGAGCCGTCGGTGCCGAACGGGATCGCCCGCAGGAAGTAGTAGCGGTAGGCGTCCACGCCGAAGTGCGAGGTCAGGTCGGTGGGCGCGATGCCGGTCAGGTTGGACTTGGACATCTTCTCGCCGCCGACCATCAGCCAGCCGTTGGCGACGACCCGCTTCGGCAGCGGCAGGCCAGCGGCCATCAGCATCGCGGGCCAGATCACCGCGTGGAAGCGCAGGATGTCCTTGCCGACGAGGTGCACCGAGGCCGGCCACAGCTCGGCGAAGCGCTCCGGGTCGGCGCCGTAGCCGGCCGCGGTGATGTAGTTCTGCAGCGCGTCCACCCACACGTAGAGCACATGCTTCTCGTCCCAGGGCAGCGGGACGCCCCAGTTGAAGGTGGAGCGGGAGATGGAGAGGTCCTGCAGCCCCTGCTCGACGAAGCGCAGCACCTCGTTGCGGGCCGACTCGGGGGCGATGAAGCCGGGGTTCTGGGCGTAGAACTCCAGCAGCTTCGGGCCGTACGCGGAGAGGCGGAAGAAGTAGTTCTCCTCCTCCAGCCACTCGACCGGCTTCTTGTGGATGGGGCAGAGCTTCTCGCCCTCGGTGGCGCCGTCGAGCAGTTCGGCGGGGAGCTTGTACTCCTCGCAGCCGACGCAGTACGGGCCGGAGTAGCCGCCCTTGTAGATCTCGCCCTTGTCGTACAGGTCCTGGACGAACTCCTGCACCCGGGCGGTGTGCCGCTCCTGGGTGGTGCGGATGAAGTCGTCGTTGGCGATCTCCAGGTGCTGCCAGAGCGGCTTCCAGGCCTCCTCGACCAGCTTGTCGCACCACTCCTGCGGGGTGACGCCGTTGGCCTCGGCGGTGCGCAGGATCTTCTGACCGTGCTCGTCGGTGCCGGTCAGGTACCACACCTTCTCGCCGCGCTGGCGGTGCCAGCGGGTCAGCACGTCGCCCGCCACGGTGGTGTACGCGTGGCCGAGGTGGGGGCGGTCGTTGACGTAGTAGATCGGGGTGGTGACGTAGTACGCGGGGGTGGTGCCCCCGCTGGTGCTGTGGTGCTCTGCAGTGGCGGCCATGGTCCGCAAGCTTAGTCGGGCCCGCGCGGGGCCCCGCACGGCGAGGGCCGGTGGCCCCGCGGCCACCGGCCCTGCGCCTCCTCGTCGGCGGGCCTCCGCCTCCCAGCCGGGGGCCCGCCTCCTCCTCGTCAGCCGCGCAGCCGCGCCCAGAACCGCGCCCAGCGCCCGCCCGTCGGGGCGGGCCGCACCGGCCGGCCCGTCCCGGGCGCCCCGGCCGGCTCGGCGTGGGCCGCGAACCCGGGGGCGTGCTGCAACGACCGGTCCGCGACGCTGACCCGGCCCTCGCGCATGATCCGCACGGTGTGGCCGCCGCAGCCCGGGCAGGTCGGCTTGAGCAGCGGCGACGGCACCCGGACTCCGTTGGCGTGGTACTCGAAGACGACGTGCCCGTCCCGGGCCACGTGGTGCTCGATGTCGTACGCCTGCTCCCAGCCGTACCCGCAGCTCAGGCACGCGAAGGAGTAGGCCTCCCGGACGGTCTCGACGGGAGTCTGCGTCCGGCCGTTCGGGCCGGTGCCGCTCGGGCCGGGGTCGCTCAGGGCGTTGCCACCGCGGGGGCTACCGATCGTCTCGCTCATAGCCGTCTCCCAGCGCCCGCCGGGCGCTCGCCCGGCTGGGTCTTTCCATCCCAGGAAATGCCCGGATCGCTCCGGGCAATGCCCCTCTTGTGAAGACTTGGAGGCAGATTGGGAATCCCTATACGAAAGGGTGGGTCCTGTCCGGGAACCTCGACCGAAGCTTCGGCCCGACGGGCGTTCTCCCGGGGCCTTCTCCCCACGGTACGCGCCCGCACGCGCTGTGGCACATCGCCCGCGAACGGTACGTACCCGCAGCTCAGCGGCTTGTCGCGGTCAGTTCAGGACGGTTCACCGACCGTGCGCCCGGGGCCCGCCGCAGCCGCGTTCTTGGCCGCCACGACCGCGTCGAAGACCTCCCTCTTGGGCAACGACAGTTCGGACGCGACCGCCGCGATGGCCTCCTTGCGGCGCTCTCCGGCCTCCTCCCGGACGGCCACCAGCCGGGCCAGCTCGGCCGGCGTCAGCTCCTGCGGCGCGGCCGGCGGCGCGCCCGCCACGACCACGGTGATCTCGCCCTTGACGCCCTCGGCCGCCCAGGCCGCGAGTTCGCCGATCGGGCCGCGCCGGACCTCCTCGTAGGTCTTGGTCAGCTCGCGGCAGACGGCGGCGGGCCGCTCGGCGCCGAACGCCTCGGCCATCGCGGTGAGCGCCTCGGCGATCCGGTGCGGGGCCTCGAAGAAGACCATGGTGCGGGGCTCGGCGGCGACCGAGGCCAGCTGCCGGGCCCGGTCGCCGCTCTTGCGCGGCAGGAATCCCTCGAAGGTGAACCGGTCGACCGGCAGCCCGGACAGCGCCAGCGCGGTCAGCACCGCGGACGGCCCGGGCACCGCGGTCACCTTGACGTCGGCGGCCACCGCGGCCGCCACCAGCCGGTAGCCGGGGTCGGAGACGGACGGCATCCCGGCGTCGGTCACCAGCAGCACCCGGGCACCGCCGAGCAGCGCCTCGACGAGTTCGGGGGTGCGCCCGACCTCGTTGCCCTCGAAGTAGGAGACCACCCGCCCGGTCGGGGTCACCCCGAGCGCCTGGGTGAGCCGGCGCAGCCGCCGGGTGTCCTCGGCCGCGATGACGTCCGCGGTGGCCAGCTCGGTGAGCAGCCGGGGCGGGGCGTCCGAGACGTCGCCGATGGGGGTGCCTGCCAGTACCAGTACTCCTGTCACGGGCCCCATCCTTCCAGCAACCGGCGGCCGGGCGCTTTTGGTGACGATTCGGGCAGCTTCGGAGGGACCCTCCGCAGCCTCGTCCCGCGCCCCTACGATGTGGCGGATGAACGGCGACACGGCGGCGCAGACGCCCACTGGTACAGACCACACCGCGCGGGGTGACGTCGGCGTGCCGGTCCTGACGGACCAGCCGTCGCCCGCTCTGCCCGGCCCCCGGGACCCGGACGACGGCACCGGGACCGTCGGCCCCGACGGCGACAGCCCTGACGGCGACGGCGCCGACGGCTCCATACCGGCGCCGCCCCGCCCCGCCTGGCTGCGCGGCCTGGGCCGCTTCGGCTACTCGCCACCGCCCGCCGCCACCCTGGCCGAACGCCTGGTCCCGCCGATGCCGGACGGCCGGGGCGTCACCCCCGAGCGGGTGCCGCCCTCCCCCCTGCTGCTCCGCCTGGGCCTGTCCCTGCCGGCGCCGCTCTGGTCCTGGCTGGTGCGCTGGTCCGGCTGGCTCGGCCCGCTCGTGGTGGCCCTGTTCGCCGGCGCACTGCGGTTCGACAACCTCGGCTCGCCGGACGCGATCATCTTCGACGAGACCTACTACGCCAAGGACGCCTACGCGCTCTGGCACGGCGGCTACGAGATCAGCTGGCCGGAGGGCGCCAACGACCACATCATGGCGGGCGACCCGGTCCCGTACCGGCCGAACCCCTCGTACGTGGTGCATCCGCCGGTCGGCAAGTGGATCATCGGCGCCGGCATCCAGATCTTCGGGATGAACCCCTTCGGCTGGCGGTTCGCGGTGGCCCTGCTCGGCACCCTCTCGGTGCTGATGGTGGCCCGGATCGCCCGCCGGCTGTTCCGCTCGACCCTGCTGGGCTGCGTGGCGGGCCTGCTGCTCGCGGTGGACGGCCTGCACTTCGTGATGAGCCGGTCCGCGCTGCTGGACCTGGTGGTGATGTTCTGGATCCTCGCCGCCTTCGGCTGCCTGCTGCTGGACCGCGACCGCACCCGGGCCCGGATCGCCGCCCGTCTCGCGGCGCACGGCGACGGCGGGCCGGACACGGCGCTCGCCCACCGGATGAACCTGGGCTGGCGCCCGTACCGGATCGCGGCCGGTGTCTGCGTCGGCCTGACCTGCGCGACCAAGTGGAGCGGCCTGTACGTGGCGGCCGCCTTCGGCCTGATGACCGTGCTGTGGGACGTGGGCTCGCGCCGGCTGGCCGGCGCCGACCGCCCCTACCTGTGGACGCTGGTCCGGGACGCGGTGCCCGCCTTCGTCTCGATCGTGGTGACCTCGGTGGTCGTCTACATCACCTCCTGGTGGGGCTGGTTCGCCAGCAGCAACGTGCCGAACCAGGGCGGCTACGGCCGCGACTGGGCGGTCGGCCGCTCCACCGACTACCCGTGGATCCCCGAGGGCCTGCGCTCGCTCTGGCACTACCACTCGACGGTCTACGACTTCCACACCCACCTGAGCGACCCGCACACCTACCAGTCGAACCCGTGGAGCTGGCTGGTGCTGGGCCGGCCGGTGTCCTTCTTCTACGAGTCCCCGAAGCAGGGGACGGCCGGCTGCACGGTGAACGAGTGCGCCCGCGAGGTGCTGGGCATCGGCACCCCGCTGCTCTGGTGGACCGGTGTGATCGCCCTGGTCTACTGCCTCTGGCGGTGGGCGGCTCGCCGCGACTGGCGGGCCGGCGCGGTGCTCTGCGGCCTGGCCGCCGGCTACCTGCCCTGGTTCGCCTACCAGCAGCGGACGATCTTCCTCTTCTACGCGGTCTGCTTCGTGCCGTTCCTGGTGCTCGCCGTGACGATGCTGGTGGGAGCGCTGATCGGACCCGCGGGGGCGTCCCGGGACCGCCGGATCATCGGCTCCGCGGCGGCCGGCCTGGTGGTCCTGCTGATCATGTGGAACTTCCTGTTCTTCCACCCCCTGTACACCGGCGAGACGATCCCGATGGAGGACTGGCGCCGCCGGATGTGGTTCAACACCTGGATCTGACGGCGGCCGGCCGCCGCGCGGGGACGGCGGCCGGGCGGCGAAGGGTACCGAAGTGGTACGCGACACGTACCAGAACCGTCACAACACCCGGTCCCTTCGTCGGTGCGCGGAATCCGGCTGCCTAGGCTGGGCTCCGAACGCGCATCCGGCCACCTCCGGCTGCGGCCGATCGCCTGACCCTTGGGGGAACATCACCATGCGCAATGGCGCGAAGACCGGCATCATCACCGGCGTGGCCGTCGCCATGCTCGCCGCCGGCGGCTACGGGGCGTACAGCCTCGTCGGCGGCTCGGACGACAAGGGCGAGCCCACCGCCAAGAAGCAGCGCACGGTGGTCGCCGAACCCCCGAGCGCCGAGCAGGCCGCGGCCGGGGCCAAGGACTTCCTGGACGCCTGGGCGGCCGGCGACCTGGCCAAGGCGGCCGCGCTGACCGACGACCCGGCCGCCGCGACCACCGCGCTGAGCGCGTTCCGCGACCAGGTGAAGCCGAGCGGGCTCACCCTGGCATCCTCCGGCCCGGCCACCCCGGCGGCCTTCGCCTCGGCCACCGGCACCCCCTCCCCCGCCAGGACCACGGCCCCCGCCACCGCACCGGCCACCCCCGGCGACGCGACCGCCGGCGACTCCGCGTCCCCGACCGCCTCCGCCGCCCCGACCGGGGTGCTGATGGGCTTCAAGGCCCGCGCCGAGTTCGAGGGCACCAACCGGGTCTGGGACTACAACGGTTTCCTCGGCGTCGTGAAGATGAGCGACGACACCCCGGCCGTGCACTGGGCGCCGTCGGTGATCCACCCGCACCTGGGCGCGGGCGAGACGATCTCCGTCCAGCCGCTGCCCCCGCTGGCCGGCAACGTGGTGGACCGCAACAACAAGGCGCTGAACAGCCCCTCGATCACCCCGCTGGTCGCCACGGTGCAGGCCAAGGTCGCCAAGCTGCTCGCGGACCAGAACAAGGACCAGAGCGACAACGGCACCGGTGTGGTGATCACCAACGCGGCCGACCAGAACAGCACCCCCGACCGGCTGTTCACCATCGTCGACCCCAAGCCCCCGAAGCCCTTCAAGCTGACCATCGACGCCAACCTGCAGGCCGCCGCCGAGAAGGCGATGACCGACCTGGGCGGCAAGAAGGGCTCGATCGTCGCCATCGAGCCGAGCACCGGCCAGGTCCTGGCCTTCGCCAACGCGCCGGTCACCGGTCTGAACCGGGCCTTCCAGGGCCAGCTCGCCCCGGGTTCCACGCTGAAGATCCTCACCTCCACCGCCCTGCTGGAGGCCGGGGTCAACCCGGACACCCCGGTGCCGTGCCCGACCCTGAGCAGCAACCCCAAGAAGATCCCGAACTCGTTCCCCGACGCGTACCCGAACAACACGCTCCAGCAGGACTTCATGATCTCCTGCAACACGGCCTTCATCGACCAGGGCCTGACCAGCCTCAAGCCGGGCGCGCTGACCACCACCGCCAAGGACGTCTACGGCATCGGCCTGAACTGGCAGACCGGCCTGCCCAGCTTCGACGCCGTGGTGCCGGACGCCGGCACCAACAAGGACGAGCAGGCCATGCAGTCCATCGGCCAGGGCAAGGTCCAGATGAACCCGCTGGCCATCGCCTCGATCACGGCCACCGTGCAGAGCGGCAGTTTCAAGCAGCCGATCCTGGTCGCCGAGCTGCCGCAGCAGAAGGCCGCCCGGGACATGACCCCCGACGTCGCCGGCAAGCTGCGCCAGATGATGGCGGCCACCGCCACCGGCGGCACCGCCCAGGGCGTGATGGCCGGGATCTCCGACAACGCGGGCGCCAAGACCGGCTCCGCCGAGGCCACCGGCATCGCCACCACCAACAGCTGGTTCACCGCCTACCGGGGCAACCTCGCGGTCGCCGCCGAGGTCGAGGGCGGCGGCCACGGTGTGGACGCCGCCGGTCCCGCCGTCGCCTCGATCATCAAGGCCGCCGGCAACCGCTGACACCCCCGGGTGAACCGCGGATCCTCGGCAGCCGCCCGGGCCCGTCCTACCGCGTCGCCGGCAGGGCGGGCCCGGTCTGTGCCAGCAGGCAGGCCGACGGGACGGGCGGGCGGGCGCTCCACCGCCGGGCGGCCAGCCGGGGCCAGATCACCAGGACGGCCGGCAGCGCCAGGTAGCCGAACCGCCCGGCCGGCGCCAGCATGAAGGCGATCGCCAGCCCGGCGGCCAGCAGATCGGCACCGGCGATCGCGGAGACCGGCGGCCGGGCCAGCAGCCAGACCGTCACCCCCAGCCCGCCGACGGTCAGCAGCACCAGTGAGGCGATGTGCCCGCTGGGCCCGAACCCGGCCAGCACCTTGCCGGGCAGCGGACTGCCGGCCGGCGTCTGGATCGCGGTCAGCCCGAGCGGGAAGCGCACCACCTGCTCGCGCAGCTCCTCGGCCCGCGCCAGCACGTACGGCACCATGACGGCGGACGCCGCGCCGAGCGCGGTCAGCCCGGCCCGGGCGGCCGGCCGCCGGCCGTAGAGCCGCCAGAGCAGCAGGACGGCCACCGGCAGTGCCGGCCAGACCGTCCACTTCAGGGTCCCGGCCAGCGCCAGCACCAGCCCGGCGGCGATGGTCCGGTCCCGCTCGGCGAGCGCCATGGCCAGGCAGCAGAGCCCGATCAGCGGCAGGTCCACCCCGCCGCCGACCAGCGCCAGCGCGACCAGCGGCGAGGCGGTGAGCACGGTCAGCGGCAGCAGCGGCGCGCGGTCCCTGGTGGGCCGCAGCAGCCGCCAGCTCGCCAGCAAGCAGGCGACGAAGGCCAGCGCGAACCAGATCCGGGCGTCCCCGGCCAGCCGCGCGGCGGCGCTGCCCTCGCCGAGCAGCGCGTGCGGCACCCCGAACAGCGACATCGCCGGCAGGTACGGGTTGTAGTCGGTGACCGTCACCGGATGCGGCAGGTACGGGCTGCCGGTGGTGAACAGCAGGTGCGCGGAGCGCTCGACCACCATCACCTCGGACTGGTGGCGGCCCTGCAGCACGAGCAGCACCAGCGGCACCAGCACGGCACCCAGCAGGGCGGCCGCCGCCCCGGCCCGGGCGGCGAAGCGGCGTGGCAGGACCAGGCAGAGCAACCCGGCGAGCAGGTAGGCGGGGGCCGCGAGGGTGCCCCACAGGCGCTGGTTGGGCAGGTCGGAGACGAGCGGGAAGCCGGCCGCCCAGGCGGTGGCGGCCAGGCAGCCGAGCAGTTGGACGCCGCGGTGGGCGACGAGGCCGGGCGGGTTCAGCCGATCGGCCGGGGCGGGCGGGCCGCTCCCGCCGCGCTGGTGGGGGAACGACCGGCGGGACGGGCCGCCGCGCAGACGGCCGCGCCGGGCGGAGGAGGTGGCCGGGGGAACGGTCGGCGGAACGGTCGGGGCGGGCGTCGTCGGGGTCGCGCCCCGGCCGGTGAAGCGGCCGCGCGGGCGGGAACGGCCGGGCGTGCGGGTGCTCACCATGGTGGAAGGTTAGGGCCGTGGGCGGTGCGCTGTCGCCATCTCGGGGACGGGTGTGTCCGCCGGCCCGGACGGGGCGGACGGGGGGAGGAGTCCGCCCCCCGCCGGCCCCGTCGGCGGCGCACCGCCGGCTCAGCCGACCGTGCTCCCGGTCTCCGTCGGCTGCTCCGCCCGCTCCAGCTTGGAGTGCTTGATGCTGTAGCCGAAGTAGACCGCCACGGCGAGCGCCAGGGCGATCCCGCCCGCCTTGAAGGTGTCCGCGTGCAGGCCCCTGATCAGGTAGGCGCAGAAGGCGACGCTGATCAGCGGGACGACCGGGTAGCCCGGCACCTTGAAACCGCGCGGCAGGTCGGGCTGGGTGCGGCGCAGCACGATCACGCCGATCGCCACCACCGAGAAGGCGATCAGGGTGCCCAGGCTGGTGATGTCGGCCAGTACCCGCAGCGGCACGAAGGCCGCCAGGGCGCCGACGCCGAGACCGACCACGATGGTGTTCCAGACCGGGGTGCCGGTGCGCGGCGAGAGTTCCGCGAAGCGCCTGGGCAGCATGCCGTCACGGCCCATCGAGTACAGGATGCGGGTCTGGCCGTAGATGACCACCAGGGTGATCGAGAAGATCGAGACGATCGCACCGATCGCGAAGAGCATGGCCGGCCAGCTCTGGCCGGTGATGTCCTGGAGGATCTGGGCGAGGCCGGCCTCCTGGCCCTCGAACTTCTGCCAGGGCTGGGCGCCGACGCCGGCCAGGGCCACCAGGATGTACAGCAGGGTGACCACCACCAGCGAGATCATGATCGCCAGCGGCAGGGTGCGGCGGGGGTTCTTGACCTCCTCACCGGCCGTGGAGACGGCGTCCAGCCCGATGAAGGAGAAGAAGATGGTGGAGGCCGCGACCTGCACGCCGCCGATGCCCAGCGGCATGAACGGGGTCAGGTTGCCGGAGTGGAAGCCGGTCAGGCCGACGCAGATGAAGAGCAGCAGGATCAGCAGCTTGATGGCCACCATGGCCGCGTTGACCTTCACCGACTCGCTGACGCCGCGGATCAGCAGGAAGCAGACCATGGCGACCAGCAGCAGCGCCGGCAGGTTGAACCAGTGGGTCTGGTCGGGCGCGCCGGAGATCACTTCCGGGAGCTTGAAGCCGAAGGCCAGGTCGAAGAACTTGTTGAGGTACTCGGCCCAGCTGACCGCGATCGCCGAGGCCGAGACGCCGTACTCCATCAGCAGGCAGATGCCGACCGCGAAGGCGACGCCCTCGCCGAGGGTGGCGTACGCGTAGGAGTAGGAGGAGCCGGAGACCGGGATGGCGGAGGCCATCTCGGCGTAGCAGAGCGCGGTGAGGCCGGCGGTGACCGCGGCGATCACGAAGGACAGGATGACGGCCGGCCCGGCCGACGGCACGGCGCTGTTCAGCACGAAGAAGATGCCGGTGCCGATGGTGGCGCCGATGCCGATCGCGGACAGCTGCCAGAGCCCGATCGAGCGCCGCAGGTGGATGCCGGAACGTCCGCCCTCCTCGGGCGCACCGGCGGGCAGGCCCTCGCGGCCCTCGCTCTCGGCGATCAAGGTGATGACGGGCTTGCGCCGCAGAAGGCGCGCGCCGAGCGTGTTGCTGGCCAAAACGGGGGTCTTTCTGGGCGGTGGAGGGTTCGAGCGGCCGGTCACTCGACGCGCCGAAAGGTGTCATCGGGTGTCATCGGGGACCAACCGAACAAAGATGGGCAGTACCCCGCGAAAACACCAGTGTCGCAAACGAACAGTCCCATCGCGCGCATTATACGAAGCGTCACATCAGTGGGAACAAACCGGACACTTCGCAGACGGCGGATCTCCCGGCGACCGGCTAGAGCCGCAGGTCAGGGCGGCCGGTAAGGGGCTCACCCGGCCAGTACCGCCTGCATCACCGCACGGGCCACGGGGGCGGCCAGGGCGCCGCCCGTCACATCGGTCGCGTCGCTGTCCGCGATCACCACGGCGACCGCCACCGGCGGCACCGCGGTCGAACCGGCCGGGGCGGCCCAGGAGACGAACCAGGCGTACGGCGTTCCGGTGTTGTCCACCCCGTGCTGGGCGGTGCCGGTCTTCCCGCCGACCACCGCGCCGGCGATCCGGGCGGCTCCCCCGGTGCCCTTCTCCACCACGTCGGTCATCAGCCGCCGGACCTGCCCGGCGGTGCCCGGGCTCATCGCCTGCCGGTACACCGCGGGCCGCATCAGCTGGACGGTGGTGCCGTCGCTCCGGGTCAGTCTGTCCACAAGCTGTGGACGCATCACGGTGCCGTTGTCGGCCACCCCGGCAGCGACCATCGCCATCACCAGCGGGGTGGCCGCGGTGTCGAACTGGCCGATCGAGGAGAGCGCCAGCTGCGACTCGTCCATCCGGGTGTCGAAGACGGAGCGGGCCGCCCGCACCGGGATGTCCAGCCGGGCGTCACCGAAGCCGAAGGCCTCCGCCGTCGCGGCCATCCGCTCCAGGCCGACCCGCACCCCGAGGTACCCGAGCACGCTGTTGCAGCTGAGCGTCATCGCGGCGTCCAGCGACCGGCCCGGCACGTCGCAGGCCGGGGCGTCGTTGACCAGCGGCGTCGTGGTGCCCGGCAGGACGTACGGGTACGGCGCGTCGGTCGGCGCGTCCACGTCGGTGACCACCCCGCTCTCCAGCGCCGCCGCCGCGGTGACCACCTTGAAGGCCGAGCCGGGCGGGTAGGTCTGGCGCAGCGCCCGGTTGAGCATCGGCTGGTCGGCGTCGCCCTGCAGCCGGTTCCAGGCCTCCTGGTCCCCGGCGGAGGTGCCGGCGAAGCTGCCGGGGTCGTACGAGGGGGTGGAGGCCAGCGCCAGGATCCGCCCGGTGGCCGGCTCGATCGCGGCGACCGCGCCCTTCTGCCCGCCGAGGCCGCGCACCGCCGCCTCCTGGGCGGCCCGGTCGATGGTGGTGTGGACGTCCCCGCCGGGGTTCTGCCGCCGGGTCACCGCGTCCCACACCGCCCAGCCCGCCAGCCGGCCGTCGGTGCCGGAGAGCAGCGCGTCCTCGGTGCCCTCCAGCTGGCTGTTGCCGTAGGTCTGCGAGGAGTAGCCGGTGACCGCCGCGAACAGCGGCCCGTCGGTGTAGGTGCGTTTGAAGTCGAACCGCCCGCCGGTGGCCGACGAGCCGGTGACGGTGTCGGCGCCCACCAGGATGCCGCCGCGCGGCTGCGCGTACCGCTCGATGACCGGCCGCTGGTTGGCGGCGTTGCGGTTCAGCCTGTCGGCCCGGAACACCTGCACCCGGGTGGCCTGGGCGCAGAGCGCCACGATCAGCAGCAGGCAGAAGGTGCCGGCCCGGCGCCCGGTGACGGAGATCCCGGGCAGCCCGCGCGGCCCGGCGTCCGGCCACCCGCCCGCGCGCCGTCCGCCCCCGCCCCGCCGGCCCGCGCGCCGCCGGCTCACCGCGCCTCCCCCGGGGCGGGCCGCCGGGCGAGGTCGCTCATCCGCACCAGCAGCGCGACGATGATCCAGTTGGTCACCACCGAGGAACCCCCCTGCGCGACGAACGGCAGGGTCATCCCGGTCAGCGGGATGAGGTCCAGCACCCCGCCCGCCACCACGAACACCTGGAGGCCGACGAGCGCCGCCAGCCCGATCGCCAGCAGCCGGCCGAACGGGTCGGGCAGCGCGATCCCGGTCCGGAACCCGCGCGAGACCAGCAGCGCGTACAGCAGCAGGACCGCGACCAGCCCGGCCAGCCCGAGTTCCTCGCCGATCGTGGCGAGGATGAAGTCGGACTTGGCGGCGAAGCCGATCAGCGCCGAGTGCCCGTTGCCGAGCCCGGTGCCCAGCTCGCCGCCCCAGGCGAAGGCGAACAGCGACTGGGCGATCTGGTTGGCCCCGTGCCCGTCGGCGATCGAGCCGAGCGGATCCAGCCAGTCCGCGACCCGGCTGTGCACGTGCGGCGAGAGCAGGCCCACCCCGACCGCCGCCACCGCGGCCAGGAACAGCCCGACGGCGATCCAGCCGGTCCGCGCGGTGGCCACGTACAGCATCACCACGAAGAGGCCGAAGAACAGCAGCGAGGTGCCGAGGTCGGTCTCCAGCACCAGCACCCCGACGAAGGCCGCCCAGATCACCAGGACCGGCGCCAGCACCCGCCCGGGCGGCAGCCACCGCAGTCCGCCGCGGCCGGGCCGCACCCGCCGCCCGCCGAGCGCCAGCGTGTCCCGGTGCACGGCGAGGTAGGCGGCGAAGAACACCGCCAGCAGGACCTTGGCGAACTCCCCCGGCTGCAGCGAGAGCGGACCGACGGTGATCCAGATCCGGGAGCCGTACACCGGCGGGAAGAAGATCGGCAGCACCAGCAGGACGAGGGCCGCCAGCGCCCCGATGTGGGCGTAGCGCTGCAGCCGCTTGTGGTCCGGCAGCAGGAGCAGCACCAGGATGAACAGGCCCACCCCGAGGCCGGACCAGAGCAGCTGCGCGGGCGCCGCGTCCCCCGGGGTGGCCCGGTCCAGCCGGTAGACGACGACCAGTCCGACGCCGTTCAGCAGCAGCGCGATCGGCAGCGGCAGCGGGTCCGCGAAGGGCGCCTTCCAGCGGACCGTGCCGTGCGCCAGCAGTGCGAGCACGCCGAGCGCGGCCCCGTACGTGCCCGCGTCGGCGGGCACCGTGCCGTCGATGCGCAGGCCCACCGCGGCGTAACCGAGCACCGCGGCCAGCACCGCGGCCAGGACGAGTGCGAGCTCGGTGTTGCGCCGGGTCGGCACGGTCCGGCGCGGGCGGCCGGCGGCGCTCGTCACGGCGGGGGGTGTCGCCACGGGCCGTCCAGGGAGTCGGGGCTGCCGGACTTCGCCGGGGTGACGGCCGGGGCGGACGGGCGGTGGGCCCGTCCGCCCCGGTGTGAGCGGCTGTTCCGGCGGGATCCGGGAGTCAGACGGAGGAGCGGATCAGACGGAGGAGCGGATGGAGCGGATGGAGCAGGTCGGACGGTCGGGCGGGCCGGTCCCGGGTCAGGCGGACGCCGGGGCGGCCTGCGCCCGGGAGGCCTCGACGGTCGCCTTCAGCTCGGCCTCGGCCTCGTCGGAGAGCGAGGTCTGGATGATCCGGCCGCCGTAGCGGGCCAGCGCCGGGACGACCTTGTCCGCGGTGGCGGTGCGGACCAGCAGGAACACCGCGGCGGTGCCCGGCTGGAGGTGCTGCCCGACCTGGCGCATGAAGTCGTCGTCCACCCCGATGTCGGTGGTGGCGCCGACCGCGGCCCCGGCCGCGCCGCCGACCGCCGCGCCGATGATCGGCATGAAGAACAGCAGGCCGATCACCCCGCCCCAGACGGCACCCGAGGCGGCCCCGGCCCCGGTGGTGCTGACCTGCTGGTGCAGCTTGATCCTGCCGTCCTCGCGGCGTTCGACGACGACCGCGTCCTCCAGCTCGATCAGCCGCTGCTTCTGCAGACCCACCGCCTCGTTGCGCACCGCCTGGGCGGTGGCCAGATCCGGATAGGCGATCGCGAAGAGGTTGCTCACGTACGGGTCCTTCCCCTGAAGCTGACGTGCCGGCCGGGACGGGAGCGCCGGTGCGACGGCGCCCTCGCCCCCTCGTCACCCTAACGAGGAAATCCCTATCAATCGACTTTTCACCCGGTGTGTCCCGTATTGCCCGAGGCCCCGTCACCACCGCACCGCGCGACCGGCGCACCCCGGAGCACCCGCGCTCCGATCCCCCAACCGGCGCCCGCGAGTTCGCGCCGGATCCGGCCCTTTCGCGCACCATCGCGCGTTGGCCACGGCGAACTGATGGTCCCTAGGATCGGGCGGGTGATGAACGGACGACGACCGAAGGCCAGGCTCGGCAGCCTGCTGGCCGCCCTGACGATAGCGGGCGGGGCGCTGCTCAGCGGCCTGCCCGCCCATGCCGACGAACCATCAGCCGGCGCGGCCGGCAAGGAGGCCCCCCGGGTCGACCTCGTGCTGGATGTCAGCGGCTCCATGCGCGAGGCCGACATCCAGGGCAAGACCCGTATCTCGGTGGCCCAGCAGTCCCTGAACGACGTCATCGACGCCCTGCCGTCGGAGACCGAGTTCGGGATCCGCACGCTGGGCGCCAACTACCCCGGCACCGACAAGACCCAGGGCTGCCTGGACACCAAGCAGCTCTTCCCGGTCGGGAAGACCAACAAGACCGAGGCGAAGACCGCCGTCGCCACCCTGCGGCCGACCGGCTACACCCCGATCGGTCTGGCCCTGCGCGGCGCCGCCGAGGACCTCGGCAAGGGCGAGACCACCCGCCGGGTGGTGCTGATCACCGACGGCGAGGACACCTGCACCCCGCCCGACCCGTGCGACGTCGCCCGCGAGCTCGCCTCCCAGGGCATCCACCTGGTGGTCGACACCCTGGGCCTGGCGCACGACGACAAGACCCGCCAGCAGCTGCTCTGCATCGCCAACGCCACCGGCGGCACCTACACCGACGTGCGCACCCAGGAGCAGCTCACCGAGAAGGTGAAGCAGCTGGTCGACCGCTCCAACGACACCTACGCGGTCGCCCCGGTCAAGACCGCCGGCACCGACAAGTGCGAGTCCGCGCCGGTCCTCACCCCGGGCGTCTACAGCGACCGCGAGAAGTTCTCCGAGCACCGCGTCTACCGGGTCCCGGTCAAGGCCGGCCAGGAGCTGCGCGCCTCGGTCAGCGTCTCGCTGGACCGCGCGGTGGCCCGCGACTACGGCGTCCTGCTGCAGGCCACCAGCACCGCCGGCCAGGAGCTGGTCCGCGGCACCGACGCCGGCAGCGGCCGCACCGACGTCGTCTCCACCGGCCTGCGCTGGTCCGCCGACGACTCCAAGGGCTACGCCACCGCCACCGCCTCCGCCTCGCCGAGCGGCAAGCCGGAGACCACCGTCTGCCTGGTGGTCTCCAACTCGCTGGCCCCGCAGGCCGGCGTCGCGGCCGACCCCGGCCTGCCGCTGGAGCTGACGGTCGACCTGACCGCCGCCTCCCCCGCCCCGGACGGCCCGGCGATGGGCCTGGGCCGCGGTTGGATCCTGCTGCTCGTGCTCACCCTGGCCGGCCTGGTGACCGGCCTGCTGTTCGGCTGGATCGCCCGCTGGCGCATCGCTGTCTGGCAGGAGAACTGACCATGCGTACGACCTTCCTCCGCACCGCCGCGGCCGCCCTGGCGCTGCTCCCGGCGCTCGCCCTGACGGCCCCGGCCGCCTCGGCCGCCTCGCCCTCGCCGAGCGCGAGCGCGAGCGGCCGCCCGGCCCCGGCCAACAAGGCCGGCACCTCCTTCCTGACCGCCGTCAACCTGGCCCCCGGCCAGGACGCCGCGGTCCCGGTCTCCACCGGTGACTACCTGTACTGGGCCTTCGGCGCCGCCGAGGGCCAGACCGCGAAGGTGGACCTGACGGTCACCCTCGCCCCGCCCGCCGACCGGCACGGCCCGCAGAGCTGGAGCGTCGAGGTGTTCGACGGCCTGCGTCGCCGGCAGGCCTGCACCGACGGCACCCAGAACGCGACCGCCGACCAGAGCACCGCCTCGCTGGTGCTCAGCTGCACCCTGCGCGAGGTCCGCTCCTGGGCCGAGCCGTGGTCCGGCGACCCGCTGCCGGGCAGCTACTACGTCCGGCTCTCGGTCGCCGACGCCCCGCAGCCCGACCTCGGCCTGGCCGCCTCGGTGCAGCTGCACGTGACCGCCAAGGGCGACGCCGACAACGCCCAGCCGGAGGGCGGCGAGCTCAAGGCCCCGCTGGTCCCGCCAGCCGGCGGCGGCGCTGCGACCGCCAAGGCGGCGGCCCCGGAGGAGCCCGAGGAGCACTGGTACACCGGCTGGTTCTCCGGCTGGAACAGCCGCTGGTTCTGGACCCTGGCCGGCGGCGCCCTGGCCGCCCTGGCCGGCGTCGCGGGCTACACCCTCACCCGGCACCCGCGGGGCCGCCGTCCGTCCGGCTACGGCGCGGTCCCGCCGCAGTCCGGGGCCCCGCAGCCCGGGCCGTACGCGGGCTCCGGCCGGCCCTGACCCCGTCCGACCCCGAGGGCCGGCCCGGAGCACCGCTCCGAGCCGGCCCTCGGCCGTTCCCGCAGGTGATCCGCCTCACACCGCCCCCGGAGCGCCCCGGCTGACCCCCCGTCGGCCGACGCGCCCCCACAACGCAGAAGTCCCGCCCGATCAACCGATCGGGCGGGACTTCCGTTGGGTGGAGCTGAGGGGATTCGAACCCCTGACCCCCTCGATGCGAACGAGGTGCGCTACCGGACTGCGCCACAGCCCCAACGAGAAGAAACTCTAGCACCTTTCGGAGGGGGTCCGTGACCACCCCCTGGTGGGAGCCCCCGGGGCGGCACCGGGGCGACACTCGGGCGGTCCCGGAAAGCGAAGAGGCCCCCGGGGAGGGGGCCTCGACGCTATTCGTTGGCGGCGCGGGGCCGCGGTTCCGGAGCGGGGGGCTCGGCGTACTGGTCGAACAGCGGGGTCTTCCGGGACTCGGCCGGGCGGCCGGCGGTCCAGGTGCCCGGCGCCGACAGGTCGAGCCCGCGGTTGACCCGGGGGGCCACCGGGGCCGTCACATAGGTCGGCAGCGGAACGGGCACCGGCTCCCAGGAGTCCGGGCCGGCCGCGCCGCGCTCCCGCATGCCGTCGACCCACTCCTCGTGCTCGGTGGCCTCCGCCACGGCCGAGGCCGAGACGGCCGCCGCGCCCTCGGAGGCCGCCCGGGCCGCGTCGGCCTCGGTGGCGAGCCGCAGGTGCGGGCGTCCGCGCCCGGCGGGCGCCCCGGACGCCGGCTCGGCGGGCGCCGGGGCCGCGGCCGGGCCGGGCTCGGCGTCGGCCTTGGCGCGGAGGGCCTCGGCGCGCTGCTGCTCGCGCTTGCGCAGCCGCTCGGCGGCCTGCGCCGCGCGGACCCGGTCCAGCTTCACCGCGTACCGCTGGCGCTCCAGCCGGCGCAGGTGGCCGATGTAGAGGGTGAGCAGGACGGCCGGCACGGCGGGCACCCAGAGGAAGGCCAGTCCGGCCACCGCCGCGACCACCGCACCCAGGGCGAAGGCGAGGAAGAGGACGGTGACCATCCGGCGCCGGCGGGCCAGCAGCCGGGCCCGGCGTTCGGAACCGCCGCCCTTGGGTGCCGGGCGCGCCTCGGCCCGCACCGCCGGGCGGGGGGCCGCCGGTTCCTCCACGGGCGCGGCCGCGGGGTCGTCGGAGACGGCCGCGTCCCGTTCGGGAGGGCCGTCCTTGGTCTGCTCGTCGTCACGCGGTTCGTCGCCCAGGGCCCGGGACGCCCGCCGCTCCAGCGCCGAACGCCCGGCCAGCAGGCGGATGGCGGTGCTGAAGCGTTCCGTCGGGCGCGCCTCGTTGAGCTCGTCCTGCCTGCGGAGCCACATCGGCACCAGATAGGCGGCCCAGGCCCCTACGATGACGGCGTAGATAAGGCCGCTACTGCTCACGATTCACACCGTACGGGCGTGGAGGAAGGGCCGGTAGCAATTTGGCACGGCGTGTCGTGTGATCAAGCTGATTCTCCGACTATTTTGCCGGTATTTGTGCCCCTCCGTCGCCACGCCGATGCCATATCGATATTTCATTCGAACATGTATTCAATTTCGTGGACGCCGACCCGCGCTGAGGGAGCGCCAGCGCTCCAGCATCCCCTCGGGGACCTCCTCGGCGGTCAGGGCGAACACCAGGTGGTCCCGCCAGTCGCCGTCGATGTGCAGATAACGCGGGCGCATTCCCTCCGAACGGAAGCCGAGCTTTTCCACCACCCGCCGGCTGGGGCCGTTCTCCGGCCGGATGCACACCTCGATCCGGTGCAGGCCGAGGGTGCGGAAGCAGTGGTCCACCGAGAGCGCCACCGCGGTCGGCATGATGCCCCGGCCGGCCACCCCCTCGTCGATCCAGTAGCCGACGTTGGCCGAGCACATCGAGCCCCAGGTGATCCCGCCGACGGTCAACTGGCCGACCAGCCGGCCCCGGTAGAGCACCACGAAGGGCAGCATCCGGCCCGCCGAGGCCTCGCCGCGCAGGTAGCGCACCATCTGCCGATAGGTCGGGCGCGGGCCCGCCGCGAGGCCCGCCGGGCCGGGCGGCACGGTGGCCTCCCAGCGCCGCAGCCAGTCCCGGTTGCGCCGGCTGACCTCCTGCCACTCGCGCTGGTCGCGGGCCCGGATCGGGCGCAGCACGACGTCCCCCTCGTGGAGTTCGACCGGCCAGCCGGCGTTCAGTGCGCGCTCCCGGAAGCTGCTGCGTCGGGCCGGGGGTGGTCCCCGCCGGCGAGCTGGTCGACGGCGTGGGCGAGCAGCGGGGCCAGCACGGCCAGGCCGTCCCGGACGCCGCCGGTCGAGCCCGGCAGGTTGACGACCAGGGTACGTCCGGCGACACCGGCCAGCCCGCGGGAGAGCGCGGCGGTCGGCACCTTCTCCCGCCCGTGCGCGCGGATCGCCTCGGGGATGCCGGGGATCTCGCGTTCGAGGACCCGGGCGGTCATCTCGGGGGTGAGGTCGCTCGGCGAGACGCCGGTCCCGCCGGTGGTCAGCACCACGTCGTAGCCGGCCGCCACGGCCTCGCGCAGCACCGCCTCGACCGGTTCGCCGTCCGGGACGACCCGGGGGCCGTCGACGGCGAAGCCCAGCGCGCGCAGGCCCTCGACCAGCAGCGGGCCGCCCCGGTCGGTGTAGACGCCGGCCGAGGCGCGGTTGGAGACGGTGACCGCCAGCGCCCTCATGCGGAGGCCTCCGCGGCGGGAGCCTCGGGGGCGGTCCAGTCGCCGCTCCTGCCGCCGGTCTTGGCGAGCACCCGGACCGACTCGATGGCGGCGCCCTTGTCGACCGCCTTGACCATGTCGATCACGGTCAGCCCGGCCGTCGCGACGGCGGTCAGCGCCTCCATCTCGACACCGGTCCGGTCCGTGGTCCGCACGGTGGCGGTGATCTCCACCGCGTCGTCGGCGACGGTCAGCTCGACCTTGACGCCGGAGAGCGCGATCGGATGGCAGAGCGGGATCAGCTCGGGGGTCTTCTTGGCGCCCATGATCCCCGCGATCCGGGCCACGGCCAGCGCGTCGCCCTTGGGCAGGCCCTCGCCGCGCAGCAGCTCGACCACGCGCGGGGAGACCCTGACCCGGCCGGCCGCGACGGCGGTCCGGGCGGTCACGGCCTTCTCGGAGACGTCGACCATCCGGGCCGCGCCCTGCTCGTCGACGTGGGTGAGGCGGTCGCCGGGGGGCGAGGTGGTCACGGGTGGCTCCAGGGGCGCGCAGGTCGAATACCGCGCTACCGTACCCCCCGGTCCGGCCCGGGCGTGGGACGGGCCGCTTCGCTGAGACGCCCCGCCGCGGACGGGAGTTCGCCCGCCGGCCCGGCGCTCAGCCGTCGAGCAGCACCACGTCGACCTCGCTGCCGGCGGGCAGCTCGGTGACGTCCTCGGGCACGGTGATCAGGCAGTCCGCCCGGGCCAGCGCGCCGACCAGGTGCGATCCCGCGCCGCCGACCGGCTCGACCAGGCCGTCCCGCAGCTCGTACCGGCCGCGCAGGAACTGCCGGCGCCCGGCGGGCGAGCGCAGCGCCACCGGGCAGCGCGCCCGGACCACCGGGCGGTGGACGTCCTCGGCGCCGAGCATCGCGCGGATCACCGGGCGGACGAACAGCTCGAAGGAGATGTACGCGCTGACCGGGTTGCCGGGCAGGGCCATCAGCGGCACGCCCGCCCCGGGGCCGATCCGGCCGAAGCCCTGCGGCTTGCCGGGCTGCATCCGCAGCCGCCGGAAGTCGACCCCGCCGTACTCGGCGAAGACCTCCTTGACCACGTCGTACGCGCCGACGCTGACGCCGCCGCTGGTGACGATCAGGTCGGCCCGGCCGAGCTGGTCCTCCAGCACCGCGCGCAGCCTGGCCGCGTCGTCGGGCACGCCGCCGACCCGGTAGGCGATCGCGCCGGCGTCCCGCGCGGCGGCGGTGAGGGTGAAGCTGTTGGAGTCGGTGATCTGCCCGGGGCCGACCGGCGCACCGGGCTGGACCAGCTCGCTGCCGGTGGAGAGCACCACCACCCGCGGGCGCGGGCGGACGGTGGCGGTGGCCCGGCCGACCGCGGCGAGCAGGCCGAGCTGGGCGGGGCCGAGCCGGGTGCCGGCGGCCAGCACCCGGGTGCCGGCGGTGACGTCGCTGCCGCGGCGGCGGATGTGGGCGCCCTCGGCGACCGGGCGCAGCACCCGGACCTCCTCGCCCTCGACCGGGGCGCTCATCGCGTCGGCGGGGCGGCCGGTCCCGGTGCCGCCGTCGGTCCACTCGACCGGCGCGACGGCCTGGGCTCCGGGCGGGACGGGGGCGCCGGTCATGATCCGGGCGGCCTGGCCGGGGCCGACCTTGGGGAGGTCACCGACGCCGGCGGCGATGTCGCCGACCACCGTGAGCACCGAGGGGTACGCGGAGCCGGCGCCGACGGTGTCGGCCGTGCGCAGCGCGTAGCCGTCCATCGCGCTGTTGTCGAAGGCCGGCAGGTCCCCCTCCGCGAGCACGTCCTCGGCCAGCCGGCAGCCCTGCGCGTCGAGCAGCTGGAGCTCGATCGCGGGCAGCGGGCCGACGGTGGCCAGGACGTCGGCGAGGTGCTCGTCCACGGTCCACAGGCCGTCCGGACGGGCGGCGGAGCGGGTGGCCGGGGCCGGGCCCGCGGAGTCGTCGCAGCAGGCTGCGGGGGTGGTACCGCTCTCCGTGGACCCGGTCATCGGCGCGCTCGCTCTCTGTCGGTATGTCAGTCCTGCAGCTCGGAGGCGACGAACTCGCGCAGCCAGGTGCGGAAGTCCGGGCCGAGGTCCTCGCGCTCGGAGGCCAGCCGGACGATGGCGCGCAGGTAGTCCGCGCGGTCGCCGGTGTCGTAGCGGCGGCCCTTGAACAGCACGCCGTGGACCTGGCCGCCGGTGTCGGCGGGACGGTTGGTCAGCTCGCGCAGGGCGTCGGTGAGCTGGATCTCGCCGCCGCGGCCCGGCTCGGTCTCGCGCAGCACGTCGAAGACCGACGGGTCGAGCACGTAGCGGCCGATGACGGCGTAGTTCGACGGGGCGTCGGCGGTCTCCGGCTTCTCCACCAGATCGGTGACCTGGAAGACGTCGTCGCCGAAGCCGTTCGGCTTGACGGCGGCGCAGCCGTACAGGTGGATCTGGGAGGGGTCGACCTCCATCAGCGCGACGACCGAGCCGCCGAGCTCCTGCTGGACCTCGATCATGCGGGCCAGCAGCGGGTCGCGCGGGTCGATCAGGTCGTCGCCGAGGAGGACGGCGAAGGGCTGCCCGGCGACGTGCTGCTCGGCGACCGAGACGGCGTGGCCGAGGCCCTTCGGGTCGCCCTGGCGGACGTAGTGCATGTTGGCGAGCTCGACGGACTCGCGGACCCGGCGCAGACGGTCCTGGTCACCCTTGCGGGCGAGCAGCTCCTCCAGCTCGTAGGCGCGGTCGAAGTGGTCCTCCAGTGCGCGCTTGTTGCGGCCGGTGACCATCAGTATGTCGGACAGGCCGGCCGAGGCCGCCTCCTCGACGACGTACTGGATCGCCGGCTTGTCGACGACGGGCAGCATCTCCTTCGGAGTCGCCTTGGTGGCCGGCAGGAATCGGGTACCCAGACCGGCCGCGGGGACCACTGCCTTGGTTACCGGGGTACGGGAGTTCGTCGTCGTCATGCGTTTACCTTACTAAGGCACGTATTTCGCCTGACCGGGCGCAGTTGACCGATGCTTGGGCAGCACGTCGCCGGACCCGGCCGAAATGGCAGGCAAAGGGGACGTGGCGGGCGGGGTGAGGGGGTCCCCTCCGACACAGGGCGACAGACTACCCGCCTTTCCCGAACGGTCACGTTCGGCTGCGAAGACTCCTTCCGGCCGTACGGAAACACCCGTCGGAACAGCCGCCGGCACACCCTCCGGAACACCCGTCGGAGCGTCCGCCGCGACGGTCCGGGGCGCGGCCCGGCGCCGGCAGTCGCCGCCGGCCGCGCGGGCCGCCGCGAGCGCCCGGTCGGCGGCCCGCAGCAGCACCGCGGCGTGCGCGCCGTCCTC
This sequence comes from Kitasatospora sp. NPDC004723, assembly GCF_040609255.1. NCBI lineage: Bacteria > Bacillati > Actinomycetota > Actinomycetes > Kitasatosporales > Streptomycetaceae > Kitasatospora > Kitasatospora sp. NPDC004723. The sequence continues at coordinate 63,526 of NZ_JBEXJT010000033.1, forward strand.
GGGCAGCACGGCCAGGCCGACCGCGGCGGTGAGCCCGTTGCCGTACGGGCGGCGGCCCTCCCGGTCGCCGGAGGACCAGTCCAGCAGCAGGTGGCGGCGGACCGACCAGACCAGCCGGTCGGCGACCTGGGCCGCACCCTCGGCGCCGGTGTCCGGCAGCACCACCAGGAACTCCTCGCCGCTGTACCGGCCGAGGGTGTCGGAGCGGCGGATCTCCATGCCGAGGCGCTGGGCGAGGTCGCGCAGCACCGTCCCGGCCCGGGCCCGGCCGTGCTCGGCGACCACCGCGTCGAAGCCGCTGATCTCCAGCAGCAGGACGGCCAGCGGGCGCGGCCCGTCCAGCGGGTCCGACCGCTCGGCCCGGCGGGCCCGGTCGATCTCCCGGTCCAGGGTGAGCTGGAGGTGCCGGTAGTTCCAGACGCCGGTGACCGGGTCGCAGGAGGCGGTGCGCTCCAGCTCGGCGTTGCGGGACTCCAGCGCGGCCAGGCGCTCGCGCAGGGCGGCCTCGCGCCGCGCCGCGCGGGCCGAGCCGCGCCGCAGCCGGCCGCCGAGCACGGCGGCGCCGGCCAGCGCGGGGGCGCTCAGCGCGGCCAGGGCCTGGACCAGCAGCGGGGTGGACATCGGGGGGCGCCTTCCGCGTGTCAGGCTCTGGGGCGTCCCGGTCGCACCGGGGTCGGGGTCCAGAGCGGTCGAGGTCGAGCGGTGGAGGAGCGGTGGAGCATCCCGTGCACAACGAGAAGAGCGAGCTGAGGACACGGCTGCTGTCCGAACGGCGGGCGCTGCCGCCCGAGGCCCGGGAGCGGGCCGCCGAGGCGCTGGCCGGGCACGCCGGCGAGCTGGCGGCCGCGGCGGCCACCGTGGCGGCGTACGTCTCGGTGGGCGCCGAGCCGGGCACCCGTCCGCTGCTGGACGCGCTGCGGGCGCGCGGGGTGCGGGTGCTGCTGCCGGTGCTGATGGCCGACAACGACCTGGACTGGGCTCCGTACGCGGGCCCGGAGGCGCTGGCCCCGGCCGGGCGCGGGCTACTGGAGCCGGTCGGCGAGCGGCTCGGTGCGCAGGCGGTGACCGAGGCCGGCCTGGTGCTGCTGCCGGGGCTGGCGGTGGACCGGCGGGGGCTGCGGCTGGGGCGCGGCGGCGGCTCCTACGACCGGGTGCTGGCCCGGCTGGAGCGGTCCGGGGCGCGGCCGGTGCTGGCGGTGCTGCTGTACGAGCACGAGTTGCTGGACCGGGTGCCGGCGGAGCCGCACGACCGGCCGGTGGACCTCGCGCTGACCCCCTCGGGCACGCACCGGCTGGGGTGAGCGGGCGGAGCACCCGGCCGTACGGCGACGGCCCCGCGCCCCGGGTGTCCGGGGGCGGGGCCGTCGGTGGTCGGGGCCGTCGGGCCGGCGCCGCGGGGCGGCGTCAGCCGCTGGTCAGCGTCAGCTTGTGCTTGGTCGCCTTCTCGACCGCGTCCGGCGAGTACGACCAGGTCAACAGCTTGCCCTTGAGCCAGAGGTCGGTCTGGTCGTTGTAGTTCTCGTGGAAGGCGTGGCCCGAGGCGCCGCCGACGTTGATCCAGCGCGAGGCGTCGAGGTCGTTCAGGTCGATCACCATGCGCATCGACGGGATCCAGTCGACCTGGTACCCGGCGGCCGCGTTCCAGCCCGCCGCGTCGACCGCCGCCGAGCCGCCGGAGAGGCGGTACGGGCCGCGGTTGAGCAGCTTGTGGACGGCGCCCGAGGCGATCGAGGAGTCGTCCGAGCCGAGGGTGCGCTCGCGCAGCTCCAGCTTGTGCAGCCGGCCCCAGCTCCAGGTGGTGATGTCCTTGGTGAGCAGCGAGGTGAGCTCCTGGCGGGCGTTGGTCATCGCCTCGCGCAGCAGGTTGTCCAGGCCCTTCTGCTCCTTGTGCTGGGAGTCGATGTACGTCCACCAGCCGCTGTCGGGCTTCTCCAGCTGCTGCCGGACCACCTCGTTCCAGCGGTCGCCGCCGTCCGGCTGCGCCCGGCCCGGGTCACGGGTGCCGCACTCGGTGACGATCTTCGACTTGCTGTCCGGCTTGGTCGGGTCGGCCTGCTCGCGGACCAGCAGGCAGTTGTCCTTCGCCCGCAGGTCGGCCGGGAACTTCTGGCCGAAGGCCAGGGTGAGCAGCTGGCGCCAGACGCCGTTGTAGTAGGCGGCGGCGGCCGAGTCGGCGTCCTGGTGGTAGTTCCAGTCCTTCAGCAGGTCCTGGGCCTCGCGCACGTAGGGGTCGTCGATCTCGACCTTGAGCAGCATCGGGACCAGCGTCTTGGCCAGGATGCTGGTGTTGTCCAGCTGCATGTCCTGCATGTCGTCCGGCGAGATCTTGCCGTTGTTCTTGAGCTTGGCCTCGATCTGGTCGGTGATCTCCTTGGCCCGGGTGCCGTACTCCCAGTCGCTGGTCAGCCCGTACTTGTACGAGGGCTCGACGACGGCCTGGTTGGCGGTGACGATGTAGCCGCTGGCGGGGTTGAGGCTCCACGGCAGGGCGCTGAACGGGACCGGGTCCTTCTTCCACTGGTAGGCGGAGTCCCAGCCCGGCGCCGGGTAGCGGCCGTCGCCCTTGCCGCGCACCGGGATGTACCCGGGGGCCTGGTAGCCGATGTTCTTGGCGTCGGCGTAGATGAGGTTCTGGGCCGGGACGGCGAAGTCCGCGGCGGCCTTCTGGAAGTCGTCCCAGCCCTTCGCGCGGTCGAGCGAGAAGATCGCGTCCATGGTCTTGCCCGGGATCAGCGCGGTCCACTGCAGGGCGACGCCGTAGCCGCCGGTGCCGCGGTCCGGGGCGGAGTCGCCGTTGGGGGCGTACTTGCCGACGTTCTGCTGCTCGGTGCTCGGGTCGGAGATCAGCGGGGCGCCGGTCTTCGTGGTGCGCACGGTGATGGTGCGGTCCTCGCCCCCGGCGACCTTGATGGTCTCCTTGCGGAGCTCGAACTTCTCCTCCTTGCCGTCCACCAGGTAGGTGTCCGGGCCGGTGACCTTCTCCAGGAAGAGGTCGGTGACGTCGGCGCCGAGGTTGGTGAGACCCCAGGCGATGTCCTTGTTGTGGCCGATGATCACACCGGGCATCCCGGCGAAGGTGAAGCCGGAGACGTCGTACTGGCAGGCCGGCGAGGCGGTCCGGCAGTGCAGGCCCATCTGGTACCAGACCGAGGGCAGGCCGGGACCGAGGTGCGGGTCGTTGGCCAGCAGCGGCTTGCCGGTGGTGGTGTGGCTGCCGGCGACCACCCAGGAGTTGGAGCCGATGCCCTGGCCGTTGCGGCCGAGCAGCTCGGGCAGCGCGTCGATCCGGTCGGTGACGTCCTTGAGCAGCGCCTTCGTGGCGGCGGCGCCCTGGGCGGTGCCGGTACCGGTGCCGCCGGTCGTACCGGTGCCGGTGCCGTTGCCCGCCGGGGTGGAGCCGTCGGCCGGCTTGTAGGCGGTGCCGTTGACCGTGCCGGTCTTCACGATCGTGCCGTTGCGGGCGTACGGGTAGTCCGGGTACAGCTCGTCGATCTTCTCCCGGCTGAAGTCCTGGGCGAGCAGCGAGCGGTCGATCTCCTCCTGGAGGTTGCCCGAGAGGTCCCAGGCCATCGCCTTGAGCCAGGACACCGAGTCGACCGGGGACCACTGCTCGGGCTTGTAGCCGCCGTTGACGACGCCGAGCAGGCCGTACTCCAGCGAGGCGGAGGAACCGCCCGGGTGCTCGGCGAGCCAGGCGTTGACGCCGTCCGCGTAGGCCTGGAGGTTCTTCTTGGTGTCCGCGCTCAGGACGGTGTCGAACTCCTTCTGCGCGACCTGGCGCCAGCCCATGGTGCGGATCATGGAGTCGGTCTCGACCTGGCTGTCGCCGAACATCTCGGAGAGCCGGCCCGCGGTGATGTGCCGCCGGACGTCCATCTCCCAGAAGCGGTCCTGGGCCTGGACGTAGCCCTGGGCGCGGAAGAGGTCCTCGGAGGTGTCGGCGTAGAGCTGCGGGATGCCGTTGGCGTCGCGCTTGACGTCGACCGGCGCGCTCAGGCCCGCCAGCTTGACGCTGCCGTCGACCTCCGGGAAGGACGCACGGACCGCGGCCACCCCCCGGTATCCGCCGTAGCCGGCGCCGGCCACCAGCAGCACGACCAGCACGATCACGATCAGACGGGCGCGCCGGAACTTCTTGGAGCGGGGCATCTGGGTCCTTGCGGTCCTCACTGGGGGGCGGGCGGACATGTCAGGAGCACGGAGCCGTGACAGAGGACCACATTAGGCCGCCCCGGCTGGCGGCCGTGCACGGGGGACGCTCACGGTGGGATCGGGGGAGGTCGGAAGCGGAGCCGGAGGCGGGGGTGACGGAACCGTCGACAAGTGAACTTAAAGATATGGCAAAATGTTAGACTGAGTAACGATCCGCAAGGGGAGTAAGTCGGTGCCTTCCGCCGCCACCCCCTGTCGGTACCGCGTCCGCCGCCCGCTGCCACGCCCGAGGTGCCCCTGCGTGAATGTCGACCACCTGAACCAGCTGCTCCTCGAGTTCTCCGTGATCCTGCTGGTCGCGGTGGTCGCCGTGCGGGTGTCCACGAAATCGGGCCTGCCCAGCCTGCTGATCTACCTCGGCATCGGCGTGGCACTCGGCCAGAACGGCCTGGGCATCTCGTTCAACAACGCCGAGCTCACCCAGGTGCTCGGCTACGCGGCACTGGTGGTGATCCTGGCCGAGGGCGGCCTCAAGACCAACTGGCGCGAGGCCAGACCGGTGATGCCGGCGGCCACGGTGCTGGCCACCGTCGGCGTGGGGATCAGCGTCGCCGTCACCGCGGCCGGCGCGCACTACCTGGTCGACCTGGACTGGCGGACCTCGCTGCTGCTCGGCGCGATCGTCTCCTCCACCGACGCCGCGGCCGTCTTCTCGGTGCTGCGGACGGTGCCGCTGCCCCGCCGGCTGACCGGCCTGCTGGAGGCCGAGTCCGGCTTCAACGACGCACCCGTGGTCATCCTGGTCGTCTCCTTCGCCACGGTCGGCGCGCACGACTCCTGGTACGTGCTGCTGGGCACGATCGCCGCCGAGCTGGCGGTCGGCCTGGCCATCGGCCTCGCGGTCGGCAAGCTGGGCGCGTTCGGCGTCAAGCGCGTCGCGCTGCCCTCCTCCGGCCTCTACCCGATCGCCGTCATGGCGCTCACCGTGCTCGCCTACGCCGGCGGCGCGCTGCTGCACGGCTCCGGCTTCCTCGCCGTCTACGTCAGCGCGGTGATCCTCGGCAACGCCAAGCTGCCGCACGGGCCCGCCGTGCGCGGCTTCGCCGACGGCCTGGCCTGGATCGGGCAGATCGGCATGTTCGTGCTGCTCGGCCTGCTCTGCGCCCCCGAGTCGATGGGCTCGGCCGTGGTGCCCGCGCTGGTGATCGGCGCGGTGCTGGTCTTCCTCGCCCGGCCGCTCTCGGTGGTGCTGACCCTGACGCCGTTCGGGCTGCCGGCCCGCGAGCAGGCCCTGCTCAGCTGGGCCGGGCTGCGCGGCGCGGTGCCCATCGTGCTGGCCACCATCCCGCTGGTCTCCGGCGCGCCGCTGGCGCAGGACGTCTTCAACATCGTCTTCATCCTGGTCGTGGTCTTCACCCTGCTCCAGGGCCCGACCCTGCCCTGGGTCGCCAAGGCCCTGCGGATCGGCGAGGGCTCGATGGGCCAGGACCTCGACATCGAGTCCGCGCCGCTGGAGAAACTGCACGGGCACCTGCTGTCGGTCGCGCTGGCGCCGGACTCGAAGATGTCCGGCGTGGAGGTCAGTGAGCTGCGGCTGCCGGCCGGGGCGGCGGTGACCCTGGTGGTGCGCGAGGGGAACAGCTTCGTGCCGGACCGGACGACCGTGCTGCGCGGCGGGGACGAGCTGCTGGTGGTGACCACCGACGAGGTCGGCGAGGCGGCCGAGCGGCGGCTGCGGGCCGTGGACAAGGGCGGCAAGCTGGCCGACTGGCTGAACGGGCGGGGCGGCTGAGCGGGCGGGGCGGCTGAAGCTTCGATCTGGTGTTCGAGTGTTCACCCCGATGTCACGGGCCAAGTTCGGGTCCGTCCGGTAAGGTCGGGGTGAGCGCGCGTCTACGCGCGTAAATTTCTTTGGTTGATACACCGAATCCCCAACATCTGTCTGAAGCAGAGTTGGCGCGACCGCTCGGCGGCCGCGGCCCGGCCCCGGCCCACCGCCGGACCGGCCCGGTATCTACCCCGGTCGACGCGCGAGAGGACGACTCTCGGCGCCGTCGGGGCCACACCATGCCCTGCCGCGCTACCAGGCAGCAGGAAGGACCGACCGTGACGGCGCGCCGAACGGTCGAGGACGTCGAGGACGTCCAGCCCGCCCTGGCCACCGCTCCCGCGGAGACCACCGCCGCCGAGGCCGCGACCGCGGTCGCCGCGCCCGCCCGCGTGGGCTACGGGGCGCTGCTGCGCACGCCCGGCGCCTGGACCTTCCTGGCCCCCGCGTTCGTCGCGCGGCTGCCCTACGCGATGCTCAGCATGGGCATCCTGCTGCTGGTCAAGGACACCCACGGCTCGTACGGCACCGCCAGCACCGTCGCGGCGGTGGCCGCCGTCGCCCAGGCGCTGATCGGCCCGCAGACCGGCCGGCTCGCCGACCGGTACGGCCAGGCCGCGGTGCTCGTCCCGGCCGTCCTGGTGCACGCGGTCTCGGTCGGCGCACTGATCGCGCTCGCGCTGGGGCACGCGCCGGCCTGGAGCCTCTTCCTGGCCGCCGCCCCCGCCGGGGCGAGCGTCCCGCAGATCGGCGCCATGGTCCGCGCCCGCTGGATCGCCACCTTCTCCGCCGAGGGCGCCCCGGCCACCTCCGCCGCCAAGGTGAGCACCGCCTTCGCCTTCGAGTCGGTGACCGACGAGTTCACCTTCGTGATCGGCCCGATCCTGGCCGCCGCCGTCGCCACCTCGGTCAACCCCGCGACCGGGCTGGTCGCCGAGGCCGCGCTGACCCTGGCCGGCGGCCTGGCCTTCGCCGCCCAGCGGCGCACCGCGCCCGCCCGGGTGGTGCGCGAGCCGGGCGTCCGGCAGGCCTCCGCGCTCGCCTCGCCCGGCGTCCGGCTGCTGGCCGGGGCCTTCCTCGGCGTGGGCACCGTCTTCGGCGGTCTGCAGGTCTCGGTGAACGCCTTCGCCGACTCGGTCGGGCAGCACGGCGCCGCCGGCACCGTGTACGGCATCTTCGCCGGCGGCTCGATGGTGGCCGGCGTGCTGTACGGCGTGATCGCCTGGCGGCGCCCCGTCCAGCAGCGGATGATCATCAGCTACGGCCTGCTGGTGCTGGGCTGCTCGACCCTGTGGGCGATGCCCGGCCTGGTCGCGCTCTCGATCGCCGGGCTGGTCTGCGGCCTGGCCATCGCGCCCACCCTGATCAGCGGCTACACCCTGGTCGAGACGCTGGTCGAGGACGGCGCCAAGACCGAGGCCTTCACCTGGCTGACCGGCGCCATCGGCCTGGGTCTGGCGACCGGCGCGACGGCGGCCGGGCAGCTGATCGACGCGCACGGGCCCTCGATCGGCTTCCTGGTGCCGGTGGCCGGCGCCGGGCTGGGCCTGATCGCGCTGGTGACCTTGCGGGGGCTGCTGGTTCCGCGGGCCGCGCGCGGCCCGGTGGTCGCGGACTCCGGGGATCGGGGCGCCCGCGGGCGGCTGGTGGGCGCGGCCGAGGGCTGAGCGGAACGGCCGGATCGGACCGGTGGCCCGACTCATCTCACATTCGAGTCGCTGGACTGATCCACCGGAATGCCGCATCATTGACCATCGTTAGCACTCATCAGGCGAGAGTGCCAGGAGGAAGACAAGTGCCCACGTACCAGTACCAGTGCACCGAGTGCGGCAACGGCCTGGAGGCGGTGCAGAAGTTCACCGACGAGCCGCTGACCACGTGCCCCGACTGCCAGGGGCGGCTCCGCAAGGTCTTCTCCGCGGTGGGCGTGGTCTTCAAGGGCTCCGGCTTCTACCGGACCGACAGCCGCTCGTCCTCCAGCAGCTCGGTGGGCGGGGCCTCGTCCTCCTCGTCGACGTCGGCCGCCTCGTCCTCGTCGGGCTCTTCGGGCTCGTCCTCGTCGAAGCCGTCGGCCCCCGCCGCGAGCCCCGCTCCGGCGGCCGGCTGAGCTTCGGCCGGGCACCGGCACCAGCTTTCCGGACGGCCCGCCGTTCCCGCTTCCAAGCGGGCGCGGCGGGCCGTCCGTCGTTTCCGGGGGCGGTCGGTTCACTCGTCGGAGTGAAGGTTTTTGTCCACAGCCCCGGGTTTTCCACAGGCCGGGAAAAGCCGCTTCCGGCGGCGGCGCGGGCGGCCCACAGTGGCGGTCAACGGAACCCGAAACCGACCCCGGAGGTGCCCGTGCGCACTGGTTCGCCCGTCCTGTCCCCCCGTCCGCTGCCGATCCCGCCGTTGCCCGCGCCGAGCGTGCCGCCCCGGCAGCCGGTGCCGTCGTTCCCGCCGATCGGGGGCCGTGCGGGCCCGCGCTGCCGACTGCGGCAGCTGCTGCGCTACCGCGCCCCCGTCCTGGCCGTGCTGCTGTTCGCGGCGGCGGCCGTGCTCACCCTCGGCCCGGTCCTGGCGGGGCCGCCCGCACCGGGAGCACCGCCCCCGGTGGGCCGAACGGGTTGTCCGGCGGAGGGGGGAGAAAGTCACCCGTGACCGTCGAACGGCTCCGTCGTTCACGCGGCATGAAAGGCTTCAAGGAATTCCTACTGCGCGGAAACGTCGTCGAACTGGCCGTCGCCGTGGTCATCGGCGCGGCGTTCACCAACATCGTCAACGCCTTCGTCAAGGGCGTGATCAACCCGATCGTCGGCGCGTTCGGAGCCAAGGACCTCGCGTCCTACAGCTCCTGCCTCAAGGGACCCTGCGAGCTGTCCGACACCGGCGAGGTCACGTCCGGGATCCTCATCCTCTGGGGCAGCGTGCTGAGCGCGGCCCTCCAGTTCCTGATCACCGCGGCCGTCGTCTACTTCTTCCTGATCCTGCCGATGACCAGGTTCACCGCCAAGCGCAAGACCCTGGCCGAGGTCCAGACCGAGGCCGAGGTCAAGGAGGTGGCACTGCTCACCGAGATCCGCGACGCCCTGGTCACCCGGGCCGGCTGAGGCCCGGCGGGGCAGGGCCGTCAGTCGCCGTGGTGCGGCGGGCGCTGGCTCAGGTACCAGTCCAGTCCCCGCCCACCGCTCTCCCCCGCTCCCGGGCGGTCGCCCCAGCCCGTGTCGGTGTCGTCCCGGGACTGCCGCTCCAGCGGATCGCCGAAGACCAGCCGGGCCTTCGCCGCCGCCCGCTCGGCCGGCTTCTTCTCGGCAGACTTCCTCTCGGCCGCCTGCCCGTCGACCGCCTGCTCTTCCGCCACCTTCGCCTCCACAGCTCCCGATCCTCCCCCGCCGACGTTCCCGCCCGCCCTCACCAGCCCCGCCGTCACCAGCCTAGAACGCCACCGGCACGACGGCGGGCCCGGTGCGGACCGCTTCCGCACCGGGCCCGCCGGCCGTCGTCACCCCCCGGACACGCCCGGGGCCCACGCCCCCGCGTCACGCCGCCTCGAAGCCCGCGTGGTCGGCGATCTTCTTCAGCTCGGCCAGCGCGTGCTTCTCGATCTGGCGGATCCGCTCACGGGTCAGCCCGTGCTGCTTGCCCACCTCGGTCAGGGTGCGCTCGCGGCCGTCCTCCATGCCGTACCGCGACCGGATGATCGAGGCCGTCCGGTCGTCCAGCCGTCCGATCAGGCCGTCCAGCTCCTCACGGCGGAGCATGACCATCACGGCGTCCTCCGGGGACGTCGCCCCGGTGTCCTCGACCAGGTCGCCGAACTGGGTCTCGCCCTCGTCGTCCACCGACATGTTCAGGCTGACCGGGTCCCTCGCCCAGTCCAGCACGTCCTTGATCCGGGCCTCGGTGGTGTCCAGCTCGGCCGCGATCTCGGCGGGCTCGGCCTCCCGGCCCAGCTCCTTCGACTTCTCCCGCTGCACCCGGCGGATCCGGCCGAGTTCCTCGACCAGGTGGACGGGCAGCCGGATGGTGCGCGACTGGTCCGCGATCGACCGGGTGATCGCCTGACGGATCCACCAGGTCGCGTAGGTGGAGAACTTGAAGCCCTTGGCGTAGTCGAACTTCTCCACCGCGCGGACCAGGCCCGCGTTGCCCTCCTGGATCAGGTCGAGCAGCGGCAGGCCGCTGCGCGGGTAGCGCCGCGCCACCGCGACCACGAGGCGGAGGTTGGACCGGATGAAGACGTCCTTGGCGCGCTCGGCGTCCTCGGCTATCGCCTCCAGCTCCTCGCGCCGCACACCCTCGGGAAGCCCGCCCTCGTCCAGCAGGTGCTGGGCGTACACGCCGGCCTCGATCCGCAGGGAGAGCTCGACCTCCTCGGCGGCATCGAGCAGGGGCGTCCTGGCGATCTCGTCGAGGTACATGCCGACCAGGTCACGGTCGGCCTCAAGGTTGGTCGGGCGGGCCGCGCGAGTCCGGTCGGCCCTGTCGCGAACGACGGCACGGGTGGCCATGCTTGCTCCCTTTGCTGGTGTTGCCGCGGTCTGGCTGCCTGCCCGGAGAGGGCAAGATGTGCGGGCCCCGAGGGCCTCACACGTAACGATCCAACGAACAGAATCCGGACAACATTCCCAAGTCGCTCAGACTTCTTCCGGCGATGCAGTATCCTGCCCGATTTCACCCGCGATGCGGACCGAGGGTGACGGATCGGCAACCGGATGTGTTCCTCCGGCCCCCTCGGCGCACCCCCGCGCACACCCTCCCTCCCCACAACCCCGCGGGCCGCGAGCGCGTTCCCGCGCGGGACGCACCCACACCCCGGCGCACGCAGGTCCTCCGCACAAAAGATGCCAAATCGCTATCGTCGCGGCGCACGATCGGCGTGGGCGGCTGGGAAGGTGTCAGCCATGCACCTGACCAACAGCTCGCCTTCCATCACCCCGCGTGATCGCCACCTGCTCCGGCACGCGGCACTCGCGGTCTGCTGCGCCGCGCTGTTCGCCGTCCTGGCGGCCCTGGTGCAGACCGGCTGGAGCCCGCTCTCCCGGCTCGACCGCGAACCGGTCGACCGCCTGCACCGCTTCGCGGCCGATCACACCGCGTGGACCGCCTCGGTCCAGCTGTTCTCCGACATCGGCGGAACGGTCACCATGCGCTCGGTGCTCGGCGCGGCCGCCCTGTGGCTCTGGCTGATCGGCGCCCGGACGCTGGGCGGCTGGGTCGCGGCCCAGACCCTGGCCGGCTGGGGCGGCCAGTGGGTGCTGAAGCTCTCCCTCGGCCGCCACCGCCCCACCTTCTCCGACCCGGTCGCGCACGCCGGCGGCCCGGCCCTCCCCTCCGGTCACGCGATGGCCTCGGCGATCGCCTGCGCCGTCCTGGTCGGCCTGCTCTGGCCCCGGGCGGGCCGGGCCGCGCGGATCACCGCCTGCTCGATCGCCGCGCTGACCGTCCTGGGGATCGGCGCCTCCCGGGTCTTCCTGGGCGTCCACTGGCCCAGCGACGTCCTGGGCGGCTGGCTGGCCGCCGGCATCGTCCTCGGCAGCGTCACCGTCCTCGTCGAACTCGCCCGCCCCGGTGCGCTGGCCCGCGACTTCCGCCGGGTGAACCGGCGCACCCGCCCCCGCGTCCAACGCGTGCTCGTCTCCCCCACCCACCGGCCCCGGACCCCCGCCGGCCGCACCCCGGATCCTTCCCCGGATCCCACGCCGGAGCCCAGCCCGGAGAAAACCGCCGACCACCCGGACGGCCTGCTGCGCTGACACCCCCTCACCCCGGAAAACGCCGCGGGCCCCCTCGATCGCAACCGAGGGGGCCCGCATTCACGTCATCCGCCGTGACCGGCGCTGTGCCCCAGGCAGGATTCGAACCTGCGACACCGGCTTTAGGAGAGCCGTGCTCTATCCCCTGAGCTACTGAGGCGGGGACGACCGCAGACAGCCTAGCGGATCGGGGGCGCGGGGGTGGGCGGCACGGAGCGGGCGGGCGGAGCGGCCGACGGTGGGTCAGGTGGGACGGGGGCCGTCCGCCCGGCCGATCGGGGCGCGGTTAGCCTGGGGGAACGGACCCTCGGACCGACGGGGTCCGGGGCCCCTCCGGCGGGGGAAGAGGACGGGAGCGGCAGATGGCGTCGGGTGACCGGTGGAACCGGGGCCCCGTCCTCCGTCTCGCACGGAAGACGGCCGGACCGTTCGTGTGGCTGGCCCCCGCGCTGGTCATGCTGACGGTGGGCGCCTACCGGCTGGGGACGCCGGCACTGTGGCGGGACGAGGTGGCGAGCTGGGTCTCGGCCACCCGGACGCTGGGCGACCTGCTGCGGATGCTGCAGCACGTGGACGCCAGCAACGGCGCCTACTACGTCCTGCTGCACTGCTGGACGACACTGTTCGGCGACTCCGAGATCTCGCTGCGGCTGCCCTCCGTCCTGGCGATGGCGGGCGCGGCCGCGTTCACCGCGCTGACCGCCGAGCGGCTGTTCGGCGGCCGGGTCGCGGGCGTCTGCGCCGGGCTGCTCTTCGCGATGGTCCCGCTGATCTCCCGGTACGCCCAGGAGGCCCGCTCGTACGCGCTGGTGACCTGTGCCGTCGCGGCGGCGAGCTGGTTCCTGCTGCGCGCCCTGGAACGGCCGACACTGGGCCGGTGGGCGCCGTACGGCCTGGCGATGGCGGTGGCCGGCGCGGCGCACCTGGTCTCGCTGAGTGCCCTGGCCGGTCAGGCCGCGCTGGTCGCTCCGTACCTGTGGCGGACCCGTGGACCGGCGCGGCGGAGGCTGCTCGCGGGGCTCGTGCTGGTGCTCGCCGCCCTGGTGGCGGCGGTGCTGCCGGTGGCGCTGCTGGGCCGCCGGCAGTCCGAGCGCCAGCTGGGCTGGCTCGGCCGGCCGACCCTGGACCAGCTGTGGCACTTCGGCGAGCCGCTGTTCGGCTCGGCCCGGGTCTTCCACGTCTTCCTGGTGCTGGCGCTGCTGGCCCTGGCGCTGCCCGGGCGGCGCGGTCCGGCGCTGCGGCTGCTGCTGCTCGCGGTGCTGCCGGTGCTGGCGGTCTGGGCCTTCTCGTTCGGCCCGACCTCGTACTTCCTCGACCGGTACCTGCTGTTCACGGTGCCCGCCTGGGCCGCGCTGGCCGGCTGCGGGATAGGCGCGGGCTACGCGGCGGTGACCGCGGCGGCCCGGCCCGGCCGGACCCCGCCGGAGGTGCGGGCGGCCGGCCTGCTGCTCGCGGTCGGCGTGGTGGCGGTGGCCGGGGTGACGGCCCTGCCGAAGCAGTCCCTGGTGCGCTACGCGGGCTCGCACGCGCAGTCGAAGGAGCCGTACCGGGAGGTGGCCCGGCTGATCGCGGCCGGCTACCGGCCGGGCGACGGGCTGGCCGTGCCGCTCGGCGACCAGGCCTGGTCGATGGTCGGCCCGGGTGTCTCCTACTACCTGCCGGCCGATGTCCGCCCGTACCCCCTGTTCGAGGCGACCGGGGCGGTCCGGGCCGAGGACCTCTTCCCGGTGCCGTGCCCGCACCCCGCCGAGTGCACCGGCACGGGCAGCCGCACCTGGCTGGTCGTGCTGGGCAACACCGCGGACCCGCTGGCCGCGGTGCCCGCCGACCAGGCGGACGCGCTGCGCGCCCGGTTCGGGACGCCGCAGCAGGTGACGCCGCTGGGCGGGATGACGCTGGCGCTGCTGGACGGGACCCGCACCGGGAGCTGAAGCCCCGTGTGCTCCGGCGGTCCGGGTGCGCGGGGCCCGGGACGGGGCGACCATGGAGCACGGCGACCATGGTCGGGAGGACGGCGGTGAGCGAGCAGCCGAACGGGCAACCGGCGGGCCCGGGCGGCGGCGACGACCGGGACGAGCGGGACGACCGGGACGAGCACGCCGCGCACGACGAGCGGCGGACCGCCCGGTGGCGGCACCGGTCGGCGGCCCTGGCCGGATCCGCCCGCGGGCTGCCCGACCAGGTCCCGATGGTCGGCCGGGCGCTGCACCAGCTGCTCCGGGTCAACCTGCTGGACTCCGCGACCCGGCTGGCCGCCCAGGCGTTCCTGAGCGCGCTGCCCGCCCTGTTCGTGGTCGCGGTCTTCGCCCCGACGGCGATCCGCAACGGCGTGGTGCACTCGCTCCGCAAGGAACTGGGCCTGCAGGGCCAGGCGGCGCACTCGGTGCAGCAGATGCTCGGGAGCGGGCACGAGCAGGAGACCGGCTTCGGGATGGTCGGCGCGCTGGTGACCCTGCTGTCGGCGACGGCACTGAGCCGGGCGATGCAGCGGGTCTGCGAACGCTGCTGGGAGCTGCCCAGGTCAGGGACCAGGGTGGCGGCCTGGCGCTGGCTGGCCTGGCTGCTGGTCTGGCTGGTCTGCCTGGCGTTCCAGACCCCGGTGAAGGACGGCTTCGGCCTGGGCGCCTGGCTGGGCGTGCCGCTGACCTTCCTGCTCGCGACGGCGCTGTGGTGGTGGACCCAGCACCTGCTGCTGGGCGCCCGGGTGCGCTGGCTGCCCCTCCTGCCGGGCGCGTTGCTCTGCGGCGTGGGGGTGGTGGGGATCGGGGTGGCCTCGCGGGTCTACCTGCCGGCCGCGATGAACCGCAGCATCGGCAAGTTCGGCCCGTTCGGCGTGGTGTTCACCGGCCTGTCCTGGCTGATCGTGGTGTTCACCGGACTGACCCTGGCCATCGCGCTGGGCCGGGTGGTGGCCGAGGAGGAGGCGGTCGCCCGGCTGCTGGGCTCGCGCACCGCACCGGGGCAGTGGGGCGGCCCGCGCTTCTGAGGCGCGGGCCGCCCGGAGCGGTTCAGCGGGCGCGCCTCACAGCGCTCGGGTCAGCCGGGAGACGATGGACGGCGGGGCGAGGTCGGAGCGGAGCACGACCGGCACCTCCACCCGGCTGTCGCCCTCGCCCGCGCGCAGCACGCCGACCTTGGTGCCGGCCGCCGCCTGGTGGCCGACCTTCAGCGGGTCCAGCACCAGGGTGCCGGTGACGCCGGGGAAGCCGGCCACCGTGAGGTCCTGGGCGGCGACCACCGGGACGGAGCCGCCGAGGCCGTCCTCGATCCGGCCGACCACGTCGCCCTGCTTGGCCAGGGTCTGCCCGGTGAGCCCGTCCTGCGCGGCCTGGATCTGCTTGGCGCTGACGGTCTGCACCACCTTGAGGATGCTCGGCTCGGCGGTGGTCGCCGGCTGGCCCAGGGTGACGCCGAGGATCAGCCGCCGCACGCCGGCGATCTCCTTGTAGGCGGCCCACATCAGACAGCCGCCGGCCGGGGTGCTGGAGCCGGTCTTGACGCCGATGATGCCGTTCTTCGGGGAGATCAGGGTGTTGGTGTTGGAGATCTTCTGGTTGTTGAAGGTGGTGTCCGGGGTGGAGACGATCTGCCGGAAGATCTCGTCCTGCATCACCTGTCCGGCCAGCTTCAGCTGGTCCTTGGCGGTGCTCTTGGTCTCCGGGTTGAAGCCCGCCGGGTCGGTGTAGGTGGTGTTGGCCATGCCGAGCCTGGCGGCGGCGTCGTTCATCTTCTTGACGAACGCCTCCTCCGACCCGGCGTCCCAGCGGGCCAGCAGCCGGGCGACGTTGTTGGCGGAGGGCAGCATCAGCAGCTCCAGCGCCTGGTACTGGCTGATCTGCTGGCCCTCGGTCAGGGTGACCCGGGACTCGTCGACGTTGCCGGACTCCTGGGCGGCCTGCTTGTCGACGGTGATCTTCGGCCCGGCCTCGCCCTTCTTCAGCGGGTGTGCCTGGAGGACGAGGTAGGCGTTCATGACCTTGGTGACGCTGGCGATCGAGGCCGGCGTCTCCGGGCCGGAGCTGCCCAGGCTGCCGATGCCGACCACCTCGGCGGCCGACTGCCCCTTGGCGGGCCAGGCCAGGTCGAGCGGGGCGCCGGGGAAGCCGAAGCCGTCGGCGGCGGTCATCCGCACCTTGCCGGCCGGCAGCGGGCGCAGCAGTTGGCCGGTGACCACGGCGCCGAGGACGACGGCGAGGAAGAGCGTCCAGATGGTGATCCGCTTGAGCGCGCGGCGCAGCGGCGAGACCGGCCGGCCGTTGAGCGCGGCCAGCACCTCCATCGCCTCGGAGGTGGATTCCGGGAAGGGCTGCGGCTCCGGCGCGGGCGCCGGCAGCGGCTCGGGGGTCGGCAGCGGGTCGGGCACGGGCAGCGGCTGCGGGGCCGGGGCGGGCTCCGGCTTCGGCTTCGGCGCGGGGGCGGGCAGCGGCTCCGGGCCGGGGACCGGCTCGGGTTCGGGCAGCGGCTTCGGCTCCGGCTGCGGCTCGGGAACCGGCTCCGGGACGGGGGCCGGCTCCGGCAGCGGGCCCGGAGCGGGCGGTGCCGGGACGGTGTCCGCGTCGGCGACGGCCGCGGAAGCGGCCGCGACGGCGGGGAGGCGCAGGACGCGGGTCCGTTCGGCGTTCTCCCGCTTCTCGAACTTCTCGGCGCGCGCGGCCGGCTCGGTCTCCGTCCCGGAGGTCCCGGAGGTCTCGGTGTCGACGTCGGAGGCATCGGAGGCATCGGACGCGTCGTCGACGGCGGCTTCGGCCTCGGCGGCCGGACGGCCCTCCCGACCGCCCGCCGGACCGGTCCGCATGGCGAGACGGGGGTCGGTGCCGGCCGGGCGTTCCGGCGCATCGGCCCCGGCCGCACCGGCTGGCTCGGCAGTGCCGCTCGCCGTGGCACCGGCGGGCTCGCGCAGCTCATCGGGCAGGCGCAGTGCGGTGGTCCTGTCGTCGGCGGGCAGCCGCAGGGACGTGGTGGCCTGGTCGGCGGGCAGTCGCAGGGAGGTCGTCCGGATGTCCGCATCCCGGACGCGCAGCTGCACCGTGGGGCCCGGCCGGACCGCCGGCGCCGCCTTGTCGGCCTCGGCCGGGTCGGCCTCCCGGTCACCGTCCGAGTCCGAGTCCGCGTCGGCGTCTGCGGAGGAGCCGGCGGCGGGGGTGGGGGCGTCGGCGGCCTCGGCGGACGCTTCCGGCTGCTCGGGCTCCCCCGCCGCCGGGCCCGCCGCCGTCGCGGCCGTCTCCTCGGCCACCGCGTCGGAACCGGCCCGTTCGCCGGCCCGTTCGCCCTCCCGCTCCCGCACCCGCTCGCCGTCCCGCAGCACCCTGTCGGGGGACTCGCCCACGTAACCCAGCCTCCTCAACGCCCGGCGGGGCACCGGCAAGCCCGTATTTCGGGAAGCCGGCACCCCGCCCCGTGTACCTGTACAGTCTCCGCCACCGGCGCCCGAATCCGGCCGCCCACACCCCGCCCGACCGGCGCTTATTGCCGCGGCACGGCCGCGCTCCGGCCTGTTCAACGGTCAGACGCCGGGCCCGCCACGGCCGGTTCCCCCGCTCGATCGCAAGGTCACGATTCGGAGGCGTACTCGACAAGCCCGTGTGAGAGGCGTCACGCTGTTTCCCATCCACGCGGGGAGGCTTGGATGGGCAAGAGCCGCAGAACTGTTCCCGAGGAACTCTTGCTGCTCGCTTTGGACCCGACCACGGGCACCACTGCGCAGCCGCAGACCCTCGACCTCGGACTCGCCGGGGCCCAGCTCGTCGAGCTGTCCCTGGCCGGACGGATCATTCCGGAGGGCGACCGGATCGCCGTGGTGCTGCCACGGCCGACCGGCGACCCGACACTCGACCACGCGCTGGAACTGCTGCGACGACGCGGCAGCCCGGTCCGCGCGGCGCACTGGATCGGCGGGCCCCGACTGGGGCTGCGGCAGACCTATCTGGCGCACCTGGAGCGGTGCGGCATGGTCACCGCCGTGCCCGGTCAGGTGTGCGGGGTGCTGCCGACGACGCGCTACCAGGCGTCGGACGACTGCACCAACGCCGCGATCAAGCAACGGCTGGACACCGCGATCCGCACCGGCGTGCCGCCGGACCCACGGACGGCGGCGCTCGCCGCGCTGGCGCACTCGGTCGGGCTGGGCAAGCACCTCTACCCGGGCAACGAGGGCCGTTCCTCGCGATCCCGGCTGCGCGATCTGATCCGCTACGACCCGCTGGGCGGGATGGTCGCGCACGCCGTGATGGACGTGCAGAACGGCCTGCCGGGCCAGCAGAACCGTTCCGCCCAGGCCGGACCGGCCGCGGCGGGCTCGGGCGGCCGGGCCGGCCAGCGCCCGGCGGCCGGACGCGGCAGCGGCGGCGGACGGGTCGCGGCGTCCCGCGTCGGGGTCCGCTGACGCCTCCGCGCGCCTCCGCGATGCCTCCGTGGCCGCGGAACCGACCGGATCGCACGGCCCCACGGGACCGCGCGGTGCGACGGTGCCCCGCGGCGCCGGGGCCGGCCGCCGGACCCCCGGGGCCGTACCCGGAGCCGGACGCACCCCCGCCGCACCACCTGGCGCGCCGGCCATCGACCGGCGCGCGGAGCAGCGCACACCGCACCGCTCACGCCCTACGGCGGCGATGAGCAACCAGCAGCACCCGCACCGAGAAGGGGCGGTCGCCCGCGACGGAAGTCGCCGGGCGACCGCCCCTCCGGCGTCCCCCCGGCCGGTCCGGACCCCATCCGGACCCCATCCGGACCCGCCCCGGACCCGACCCGGACCCCCGGCCGCATACCGCCCCCGCACGTGCCACCAGCACCTGCGCGCCCCAGGGGCCGCACCCGCACCACGCCCGTCACGCCGTCGCAGCACCACCGGACCGGACCCCGGCGCCCCTATCACTCGGGGATACCCCTTGTCTCGCCGAAGCGCTTTTCCGATGATCTGTTCTACTGCGCTCCGGTCATTTCCCGGCGCCGACCTGATCCGGGGTGACATGCTGCTCACCGTCAGGGGGTTGATCCAGATTTCCACCGTGTTCCGAGGACTTCCGTTCCAACGATCACCAGAGGTCCGACCGGAGGCCGACGTGTCCGCGAACATCAATCCCACGGTGCGCCGCCGGCGCCTCGGCGCGGAACTGCGCAAGCTCCGGGACCAGGCCGGGATGACCGCCGAGGAGGTGGCCGGCCGGCTGATGGTCTCCCAGTCGAAGATCAGCCGCCTGGAGAACGGCCGCCGCAGCATCAGCCAGCGGGACGTCCGTGACCTCTGCGACGTCTACGACGTCACCGACGACGCGATGCGGGCCAGCCTGATGGAGATGGCCCGGGAGTCCCGGCAGCGCGGCTGGTGGCACGACTTCAACGACATGCCCACGCCCTACAGCGTGTACATCGGCCTGGAGGCCGAGGCCTCCTCGATCCGCGCCTACGAGTCCTCCTTCGTGCCCGGCCTGCTGCAGACCGAGCAGTACGCGCAGGCCGTGGTCGAGGGCACCCAGCCGGACACCGACGCGCTCGCCGTCCAGCGCCGGGTCCAGGTCCGGATGAAGCGCCAGGACCGGGTCAACGGCGAGAACCAGCTGGGCAGCCTGTGGACCGTGATAGACGAGGCGGTGCTGCGCCGGGAGGTCGGCAGCAAGGAGGTGATGGCCCACCAGCTGAAGCACATGCTGGAGCTGAGTCAGCGCCCCAACATCACCATCCAGGTCATCCCGTTCTCGCACGGCGCCCACCCCGGTATGACCGGGACATTCTCCCTGCTGGAGTTCCCCGAGTCAGCCGATTCCACAGTTGTCTACTTCGAAGGGGTGACGAGCGATCTCTACCTGGAGAAGGAGGCCGACGTGCGCCGCTATACCAGTCTCTACGACCACCTGCGGGCGGCCGCGCTCGGGGTGGCCGAGACCCGGACACTGATAGCCGACATTGAAGAGGGATACCACGGATGAGCACCACCTTCGAGAACGGGACGAGCTGGCGCAAGAGCAGTCACAGCGGCGGCAACGGCGCCTGTGTGGAGATCCGCGTACCGGCCACCGACCTGGTGGCGGTCCGTGACTCCAAGGACCCACAGGGTCCTCAACTGCGGTTCTCCGCCGAAGCCTGGAACGCGTTCGCCGTCGACGCGGGCGCCGGGGTGTTCGGCGGGTTCTGATCCGCTCCGTACCGCTTCTCGGCCAGGTGCCCGTAGCGGTGTCCACCGCCCTCCCCGGGCGGCGGACACCGCTACGGGCATCTTCGCGTCCGGCAGGCATGACCTCGTCAAAGAGTCCCCCGCCGAGAACGTCCCCTCCGCCAGCGGGAAGGACTCAGCCGAGCACCGGGTAACGGGCGGCCCAGGCCGCGCCCTCCGGGGTGTCCGCGCTGTGCAGCTCGGGCCCGTGCATCAGCTCCAGGACGAAGTCGTCCGCCAGCTCCAGCAGCGCCCCGCGCCCCTCCAGCCCCGCCACCAGGCCCGGCGGCAGCGCCGTGTCACCGTGCAGCACCCCGAGCAGGTTGCCGCAGATCGCCCCCGTGGAGTCGCTGTCCCCGGAGTGGTTCACCGCCAGCAGCAGCCCGGACCGGACGTCGTGCGCGACCAGCGCGCAGTACACCCCGATCGCCAGCGCCTCCTCGGCGACCCAGCCCTCCCCCAGCGCCTCGACCCGCTCGGCGGACGGCTCCCCCGCCCGCACCGCGTCCAGCGCCGCCCGCAGCGCCGCCGTGGTCTCCTCGTGCGCCGACCGCTCGGAGAGCAGCGCGAGCGCCAGGTGCACCCCTTCCTCCAGGGTGCCGCCGCGGGCCGCGGTCTGGACGATCACCGCCAGCGCGCCGGCCGAGAGGTAGCCGGTGGGGTGGCCGTGGGTCAGCACCGAGCACTCCACCGCCAGCTGGAACACCAGGCCCGGCTCCCAGGTGGTCAGCAGCCCGAACGGCGCCGCCCGCATCACCGTGCCGCAGCCCTTGGAGTGCGGGTTCTTCGGCACCTCCAGGGTGCCCAGCCGCTCGGCCTCCGGACCGGAGAGGCCGGACAGGCAGGCCTGGCCCGGCGCCCGCTGCGCGTACAGCCACTCCTCGCGGCCCAGCCAGCCGAGGTCGGCGCGCCGCTCGTCCGGGCCCCAGTCCCGCTGGGTGGCGGCCCAGCGCAGGTAGGCGCGGTGGACGTCGGTGGGCGGGTGCCAGCTGCCGGTGTCCCGGCGGATGTGCGCGCGGATCAGCCCGTCCAGGGTGAACAGCACCATCTGGGTGTCGTCGGTGACCGCGCCGAGCCGCCCGTACGCCGGGACGTACCCCGTGACGCCGAGCGGCCCGTGCGCGGCCCGGATCTTCTCCAGCGACTCGAACTCGACGCCCGCGCCGAGGGCGTCCCCGACCGCCCCGCCCAGCAGGCACCCCCGCACCCGGCTGCGGAAGTCCTGCTGCTGGGCGCGGGACCACAGTGGCATCACGACGGGCGCCTTTCGTCCGGGTTCGGGCGGGGTCGCGCGACGCACGGCCGGTCGCGCGCCCTCGCACTGTATTCGAATGCCCGAACGGGACGGCAGGGTTCCCGCTCCACCGGATCGCCACCGGATGTTCGGCCGGCCGACGGGCTCCCCGGGTTGGAACGCGCCCTTCCGGGTGGTGACGGCTCAGTCCACCAGCGGCAGCAGCTCCGGCAGGTGCCCGTCCGAGGCCAGCGCGGCGGCCAGCCGCTCGGCCGGCACCTCGCCGTAGGTGGTGGTGCGCTGCCGGTGCGGACGCCCGGCCGCCTCGGCGATCGCCCGCAGCTCCCGGACCGACTTGTAGCTCCCGTACGCCGACCCGGCCATCCGCGAGATGGTCTCCTCCATCAGCGTGCCGCCCAGGTCGTTGGCGCCCGAGCGGAGCATCTCGGCGGCCCCCTCGGCACCCAGCTTCACCCAGCTGGTCTGGATGTTGCGGATGTGCGGGTGGAGCAGCAGCCGGGCCATCGCGACCACCGCCCGGTTGTCCCGCGCGGTCGGGCCCGGCCGGGCGATCCCGGCCAGGTAGACCGGGGCGTTGGTGTGGATGAACGGCAGCGTCACGAACTCGGTGAAGCCACCGGTGCGCTGCTGGATCTCCGCCAGCAGCCGCAGGTGGCCGACCCAGTGCTTCGGGGTGTCCACGTGGCCGTACATCATCGTGGACGAGGAGCGGATGCCCAGCTCGTGCGCGGTGGTGACGACCTCCACCCAGGTCGCGGCCGGCAGCTTGCCCTTGGTGAGCACCCAGCGGACCTCGTCGTCGAGAATCTCGGCGGCGGTGCCCGGGATGGTGTCCAGCCCGGCCTCCTGGGCCCGCTGCAGCCAGTCCCGGATCGACAGCCCGGTCCGGGTGGCGCCGTTGACCACCTCCATCGGCGAGAAGGCGTGCACATGGATGCCGGGCACCCGCTCCTTCACCGCGCGCGCGATGTCGAAGTAGGCGGTACCGGGCAGGTCGGGGTGGATGCCGCCCTGCATGCAGACCTCGGTGGCGCCGACCTCCCAGGCCTGCGCGGCCCGGTCGGCGACCTGCTCCAGCGAGAGGCTGTAGGCGTCCGCGTCGGTGCGGCGCTGGGCGAAGGCGCAGAACCGGCAGCCGGTGTAGCAGACGTTGGTGAAGTTGATGTTCCGGGTGACGCAGTAGGTGACCTCGTCGCCGACCGCGTCGCGGCGCACCGCGTCGGCGATCCGGCAGAGCGCGTCCAGTGCCGGGCCGTCCGCCTGGAACAGCGCCAGCGCCTGCTCGTCGGTCAGCCGGACCGGGTCGTCCGCGGCCACCGCGAGGGCGGCCCGGACCTCGGCGTCCAGCCGCTCCGGCGCCCCGGCCGAGCCGCCGGGACCGCCCGGTGCCGAGGCGGCCGAGGCGGCGGCCTGCTCGCGCAGCACCTCCCAGTCGCCGTAGACGTCCTCGAAGTCGGCCCGCCGGTCGCCGGTCCGGCCCTCGGTGTCGATGGCGCTGTGCAGGTCGGTGCGCCCGTACGAGTCCGGCAGGTCCTCGGGCTCCTGCCAGGGGTGCCCGGTGACCACCGCGTCGGGCCGGGCCAGCCCGGTCCGCGGGTCGGCCAGCGCCCGGACGTGCGGCAGCACCCGCGGGTCCAGCCAGGGCTCGCCGCGCAGGACGTACTCGGGGTAGACGGCGAGGCGCTCGCGCAGCTCGAAGCCGGCCGCGGCCGAGCGCTCCGCCAGCCTGTCGATCTGCGGCCAGGGGCGCTCGGGGTTGACGTGGTCGGGGGTCAGCGGGGAGACGCCGCCCCAGTCGTCGATGCCGGCCGCGATCAGCCGCTCGTACTCGCCGTCCACCAGGTTCGGCGGCGCCTGCAGGCAGGCCGACGGGCCCATGATGTGCCGGGCCACCGCGACGGTGGCGACCAGCTCGTCCAGCTCCGCGTCCGGCATGCCGCGCATCGCGGTGTCCGGCTTGGCGCGGAAGTTCTGCAGGATCAGCTCCTGCACGCCGTGGTAGGCCCGGGAGACCCGGCGCAGCGCGAACAGCGACTCGGCGCGCTCCTCGTAGGTCTCGCCGATGCCGATCAGCAGGCCGCTGGTGAACGGCACCGAGCTGCGGCCGGCGTCCTCCAGCACCCGCAGCCGGACGGCCGGCTCCTTGTCGGGCGAGCCGAAGTGCGGGCCGCCGGGCTCGCTCCACAGCCGGGTGGCGGTGGTCTCCAGCATCATGCCCATCGAGGCGGAGACCGGCTTGAGCCGCTGGAAGTCGGTCCAGCTCAGTACCCCGGGGTTGAGGTGCGGGAGCAGCCCGGTCTCCTCCAGGATGCGGATCGACATGGCGCGCACGTACGCGATGGTGTCGTCGTAGCCGTGCGCGTCCAGCCACTCGCGGGCCTCCGGCCAGCGGTCCTCGGGCTTGTCCCCGAGCGTGATGAGCGCTTCCTTGCAGCCGAGTTCCGCGCCCCGGCGGGCGACCTCCAGCACCTCGTCCGGGGACATGAACATTCCGTGTCCCTCCCGGCGCAGTTTGCCGGGGACGGTGACGAAGGTGCAGTAGTGGCACTTGTCCCGGCAGAGCCGGGTGAGCGGGATGAACACGCTCTTGGAGTAGGTGATGACGCCGGGCCGGCCGGCCGCGTCGAGGCCGGCGTCGCGGACCCGGGCGGCGCTCGCACAGAGGTCGCGCAGGTCATCGCCTCTGGCCCGGAGCAGTACCGCCGCCTCGGTCGCGTCCAGCGCGACGCCGTCCCGGGCCCGGCGCAGGGCGCGCCGCATCGCATTCGCGGTCGGGCTGTTGGTTGCGTCCATGCCGCGACCCTACGCCAGTTCACGTACGTTCCTCGTGCGTTCGGAGGACTCGACCCTGAGTCCCCCTCAGGGTCGGGTGCGCCGCGAGGTCGACCCGGAACCAACCCTGCAGGGCGATGACGCGAGCGCCCCGGGACCGTCTAATGGGTATCCAGGGAAAGTCGTTGACCGACGGAGGGGTTGGACGGATGACGGACGACAGGGCGACCGCGGGCGGCGGCCCGGCGGACGAATGGCAGGGCACGGCTCCCTACCGGTCGCGCCGGCGCACCCTGGTGCGGGTGGCCGTGCCGCTGGCGATCACGGCCGCGATCGCCGCCGGGGTGGGACTGGTGCCGGCGCTGGCGGACTCCTCGCCGCCGGAGCTGCCCGCGCTGACGGCGGAGCAGGTGGTGGCGAAGGTGCTCGGCTCGGAGGCGCAGACGCTCTCCGGCACGGTGTCGGTCTCGACCGACCTCGGTGTGCCGAGCCAGCTGCTGGGCGCGGCGGGCGGCGGGCTCGCGGCGGCCGGTGGCGGGGAGCGCGGCGGGGACAAGCCGTCGGGCGCCGCGCCCACCGCGAAGCTCACCGGCCTGCTCGGCGGTGACCACACGCTGCGGGTCGCGGTGGACGGGCCGGACCGGCAGCGGATCGGCCTGCTGGAGCAGCTCTCCGGCTACGAGCTGATCCGCAACGGCGACCAGGCCTGGGCCTGGGACAGCAGCACCAACGAGGCCGTGCACCTGACCGGGACCGGGCGGGACGCGGCGGACGGCCACCGGGGCAAGGCGCCGCTGACCGGCGTGCCGACCACCCCGCAGGAGGCGGCCCGGCAGTTCCTGACCGCGAGCGCACAGACCACCGCCGTCACCGTGGACGGCACCGCGACCGTGGCCGGGCAGAAGGCCTACCGGCTGAGCGTGAAGCCCACCGGGTCCGGCTCGACGATCGGCGAGGTGCGGATCGCGGTGGCCGCCGACAACGGGGTGCCGCTGTCGGTCGTGGTCAAGGGCACGGACGGCGGCACGGTGCTGGACGTGCACTTCACCCAGGTCTCGTTCGCCCGGCCGGACGCGAAGACCTTCGAGTTCACCCTGCCCAAGGGCGCCAAGGTGACGGAGCAGAAGGCGTCCGACGCGCCGCGCACCGAGGCGGCCCCGGAGGAGGCCAAGGCCGCCGCCGAGGGCCTGAACGTGATCGGCGAGGGCTGGACGGCCGTGCTGTCCGCGAAGCTGCCCAGCGGCGACGTGTTCGTCCCGGCCGAGGGCAAGGGTCCGCGCGGCAAGGGCGGGCACGGTCCGGGCGGACGCCCGGGCGCCGGCGCGGGCACCACCCAGAACCCGCTGGCGCTGGTCAAGGCGCTGGGCAAGCCGGTCGCCGGCGGCTCGCTGATCAGCACCAAGGTGCTCAACGTCCTGGTCACCGACGACGGACGGGTCTTCGCGGGCGCGGTCACCCCGTCGGTGCTGCAGAGTGCGGCCGGGGTGAAGTAGTGACCCAGGCTCCCGTAACGGGGGACGTTACGGAGCCGGCCGGGGGGCCGGGCGCGGTGTCGCGCCCGGCCCCCGGTGCCGCTTCGCCCTCCCGCCCCTCCGACGACGTGATCAGGACCAGGGGTCTGACCAAGCGCTTCCGCGGCGGCCAGCTCGCCGTGGACGGGCTGGACCTGAGCGTCCCCCGGGGTTCGGTCTTCGGCTTCCTCGGTCCCAACGGCTCCGGCAAGACCACCACGATCCGGATGCTGATGGGCCTCATCGCCCCCAGCGCCGGGGTGGCGACGGTGCTCGGCGAGCCGATGCCGCAGTCGGTGGCCTCGGTGCTGCCCCGGGTCGGCGCCCTGATCGAGGGGCCGGCGCTGTACGGCTTCCTCTCCGGCCGGGACAACCTGGCCCGGTTCGACGCCGCCGATCCGACGTCCGACCCGCGCACCCGGAAGCTCCGGGTCGCCGAGGCGCTGGACCGGGTCGGCCTGGCCGCCGCGGCCGGCAAGAAGGCCCGGGCCTACTCGCTGGGCATGAAGCAGCGGCTGGGCCTGGCCTCGGCGCTGCTCCAGCCGCGCGAGCTGCTCGTCCTGGACGAGCCCACCAACGGCCTGGACCCGCAGGGCATGCGGGAGATCCGGGCGCTGATCCGGGAGGTCGCGGCCGAGGGCACCACGGTCTTCCTCTCCTCGCACCTGCTGGACGAGATCGAGCAGGTCTGCACCCATGCCGCGGTGATGTCGCGCGGCCGGCTGGTGGTGCAGGGCACCGTCGCCGAGCTGGCCGCCCGGGCCCGCGGCCGGCTGGTGGTGCGGACCCCGGACACCCACCGGGCCGGTGAGGTGCTGCTCGCCCACAAGGTCACCGAGGTCCGGATCGGCGAGGGCCGGGTGGACGGCGACGTCGCCTCGCTGGCCGAGGACGCGCTGCCCGGGCTGGTCGCGGCACTGGTCGCGGCGGACGTCCGGGTGCACGGCTTCGGCGTGGAGCGGGGCACATTGGAGGACGCCTTCGTGGCGCTGACCGGGGAGGGCTTCGATGTCGCGGGCTGAGGCGGTGCCGGCCCTCGCGGCCGTGGCGCCCGGGCGGCGGTCGCAGACGGCGGCCGGGTTCCTGGCGCTGTTCCGCAACGAGCTGCTGCTGACCTTCCGCCGGATGCGGACGATCGTGCTGCTCGGGATCCTGGCGGTGCTGCCGGTGCTGATCGGCGTGGTGGTCAAGATCAACACGGACGGGGCGCGCGGCGGCGAGGGCCCGGCGTTCATCGCCCAGGTCACCCAGAACGGCCTGTTCCTGGTGTTCACCGCGCTGGCGGTGGCGCTGCCGGTCTTCCTGCCGATGACGGTCGGCGTGGTCGCCGGGGACTCGGTGGCGGGCGAGGCGGCCACCGGCACCCTGCGCTACCTGCTGGTGGCGCCGGCCGGGCGGACCAGGCTGCTGGCCGCCAAGTTCACCGCCGGGCTGGCGTTCTGCCTGGCGGCGACGGTGACCGTCGCGCTCTCGGCGGTGATCGCCGGGACGGTGCTGTTCCCGGTCGGCGACGTCACGCTGATCTCCGGCGAGACCATCGGCCTGGGCGCGGCGCTGCTGCGGGCGGTGCTGGTGGCCGCCGTGGTGGCCGCCTCGCTGGCCGGGCTGGTCGCGATCGGCCTGTTCGTCTCGACGCTCACCGGCAGCGGCATCGCGGCGATGGCGGCCACCGTCGGCCTGGTGGTCACGGTGCAGATCCTGGACGCCTTCCCGCAGCTGCACGCGATCCAGCCGTTCCTCTTCACCCACCACTGGCTCACCTTCGGCGACCTGCTGCGGGAGCCGATGTACTGGGACGGGGTGCTGAAGAACCTCGGGCTGCAGGCCGCCTACGTGGCGGTGTTCGGCTCGGCGGCGTGGTCCCGGTTCACCGCGCGGGACATCACCGCCTGACCGGCACCGCGTCGACGGGAGCGGTGCTCGAAGCGGCGGCCGTCCGGGCCCGGACGGCCGCCCGGTCGGCCCGGACCCGCCGCAGCGCGTCCCAGGTGAGCAGCGCGAGCGCCACCCACACCAGGGCGAAGCCGGCCCAGCGGGCGGGCGGCATCGACTCGTGGAAGACCGCGATGCCGATCAGGAACTGGAACACCGGCGCCAGGTACTGCAGCAGGCCGAGCACGCTCAGCGGCACCCGGACGGCGGCGGCGCCGAAGAGGAGCAGCGGGACGGCGGTGATCACGCCGCTGAGCACCAGCAGCCCGGTGTGCCCCCAGCCGTACTCGCCGGGCACGGTGTGCCCGAAGGTGCCGCGGCCGGAGACCTGCAGGTAGACCAGGTAGCCGAGGGCGAAGGGGAACAGGAAGGCGGTCTCGGCGGCCAGGCTCTCCAGCCCGCTCAGTCCGACCGTCTTCTTCAGCAGCCCGTAGGTGGCGAAGGAGAACGCCAGGGTCAGTGCGATCCACGGCAGCCGTCCGTAGCCGATGGTCAGCACCGCCACCGCGAGGACGCCGATGCCCACCGCCGCCCACTGGGCGGTGCGCAGCCGCTCCTTGAGCACCAGCACGCCGAAGGCGATGGTGACCAGCGGGTTGATGAAGTAGCCGAGGCTGGTCTCCACCACGTGCCCGGCGTTGACGCCCCAGATGTAGACGCCCCAGTTGACCGAGATCACGGTGGCGGCGGCGCCCAGCATGGCGAGCCGGCGGGGCTGGCGCAGCAGCGGGCGGATCCAGCCCCAGTGGCGCTGGACGATCAGCAGCAGGACGACCGCGACCAGCGACCAGACCATCCGGTTGGCCAGGATGTCGTCGGCGGCACCGGGCTCCAGCAACGGCCAGAAGAGCGGGAACAGGCCCCACATGCCGTAGGCCGCGAAGCCGTACCAGAGGCCGCGTCCGGCCTCGTGCTGGGTTGTCTCTGGCATGGCCCGTCCGCCCTCCGCACGCGCGAGTGTCGAGCCGACGGTAGCGGGCACGGCCGGGCCTGTCATCTCCGTATTCGGTTTTTGGTCATGACATCGCCCGCGGCTGGTGCCGCGGGCGATGTCACGACGGGGTGCCGGACCGGGGCTCAGGCGCCCAGGGCGGTCCGCACGCTCTGCGCCAGCGGGACGGTCGGGCGGCCGATCAGCCGGGCCAGGTCGCCCGGGGTGCCGGCCAGCTCACCGCGCGCGATACCGGCGTCGACGTCGACCAGGATCCCCGCGAAGCCCTCCGGCAGGCCGGCGCCGACCAGGATCCGCAGGTGCTCCTCCGGCGTCACCGGGTGGAACACGACCGGCTTGCCCGAGGCGAGGGCCAGCTCGGCGGCCAGCTCCGGCAGGCTCCAGGCGGCGTCGCCGCTCAGCTCGTACACCGCGTTCTCGTGGCCCTCGCCGATGAGCACGGCCACCGCCGCGTCGGCGTAGTCACGGCGCGGGGCGGTGGCGATCCGGCCGTCCTCGCCGGCGCTGCCGACCACCGCGCCGCGCTCGACCGTGCCAGCCGCGTCGCCCAGGTAGTTCTCGGTGTACCAACCGTTGCGCAGCAGGGCGAAGGGCAGCCCGGACTCGCGGATGAGGGCCTCGGTGGCCTTGTGCTCGTCGGCCAGCTTGAAGGTGGCCACACCCGGCGCACTCGTGTAGGCGAGCAGCGCGACCCCGGCGGCGCGCGCCGCCTCGACCACGGCGGCGTGCTGCGGCATCCGGCTGCCGATCTCGCTGCCCGAGATGAACAGCACCCGGTCGCCCGCGGCGAAGGCGCCCGCCAGGCTCTCCGGGCGGTCGTAGTCGGCCACCCGCACGGTCACGCCGCGCTCGGCGAGGTCGGCGGCCTTCTCCGCGGAGCGGACGACCACCGCCACCTCACTCGCGGGGACCTTGGCCAGCAGCCCCTCGACGACGAGGCGGCCGAGCTGTCCGGTGGCTCCGGTGACGACGTACATGGTGCTGCTCCCTGATCCCTGAGGTGGCTGTCCGTTGGACTTCCGGCTTCGGAACTCACCTTAGGGACGGCACTAACCTTTCGTAAGTACGCACTTCGAAGTAGGGTACTGATATGCAGGTAATGAACACCGCGGCCCAGCTGCCCTCGGCCGGCGGCCCCGGCGCCCCGGCCGGCTCGCTGCCCCCGCCCGACGTCTTCGACCGGATGTGCCCGTCCCGGGGCGTCCTGGAACACGTCACCAGCCGCTGGGGCGTGCTGGTGCTCGGCGCGCTGCACGAGCGCGGCTACCGGTTCAGCGAGCTGCGCCGCCGGATCACCGGGGTGAGCGAGAAGATGCTCGCCCAGACGCTGCAGACGCTGGAGCGCGACGGCTTCGTCCTGCGCGAGGCCCACCCGGTCATCCCGCCCCGGGTCGACTACAGCCTGACCCCGCTCGGCCGGGAGGCCTCGCGGCTGGTCGCCGAGCTGGCGCACTGGACCGAGGAACGCGTCCCGGCCGTGCTGGCCGCCCGCGACGAGTACGACGCCCGGGGGCGCTAGACCGGCCCGTCCCCCTCCTGTCCTCGGCCCGGCGGCCGTGCCGGGCCCACGGGTACGGTCGGCACCATGACCACCGCCGACCCCGACCCGCTGCCGGGCACCGCCACCCCCGAGGCCGTCCGCCCCCGGGTGACCTGCCGCCGCTGCCACCGCCCCCTGCACGACCCGGAGTCGCGCATCCTCCGCCTCGGCCCGGAGTGCCGTGACCCGGCCGAGCGCGTCCCCCGCCACGAGGTCGACCAGGATCCGCTGCCGGGGCTGGGCTAGACGCAATGCCGGTGACTTAAGTTGTGTCTCGCTGGGTGATCGTGACTGTTGCCGGTTGTGGTGGTGGCCAGTTGTGGTGTTGGGCGCGTTTGAGGGGC
>NZ_JBEXJT010000034.1:0-89852 GCF_040609255.1 Kitasatospora sp. NPDC004723
TGCGCGCCGTACGCCGGGCCGGCCTCGGGGTGCTCGGAGAACAGGTAGGGGGCGACCAGCCAGGAGACGGTCGGCAGGGTGCCGTCCTTGCAGTGGGCGTCGAAGGCCGCGGGGTCGAACTTGGTCATCGCGTTGATGTACCGCGGGTCGGTGGCCGGGAACTTGTGGAACTGCTTGAAGTAGGAGAGCGCGTTGTCGTCGTAGTCGCCGGTGCGGTCGTCCTTGCTGGGGTTGTGGTAGACCCGCCAGCTCACGCCGGCCTGCTGGAGGCGCTCGGCGTAGGTGGTCCAGTCGGCGACGGGGTTGTCGGTGACGGGGGTGTTGTCGATCCAGGGGCCGGTGGTGCCGTCGCGGCCGGGGCCGGCGGTACCGGTCCACAGGTAGAGCCGGTTGGGGTCGGTCGGGCCGGCGAGCGAGGTGAAGTAGGCGTCGCAGAGGGTGAACGCGTCGGCCAGTGCGTACTGGTAGGGGATGTCCTCGCGGGTGAAGTAGCCCATGGTGCGCTCGCCCTTGGCGGCGATCCACTTGTTCATCGCGCCGTTGTTGATGGCCTGGTGGCCGGTGGCCCAGTCGTGGGCGAGGCCGCCGGCGTTCTGCGCGTTGTACTTGGTGGTGTCCATCCGGTACGGCAGCATCACGCCGCCGTCGCTGCGGCCGCCGTCGGGCTGGCGGAACACGTCGGTGCCGTCGGGGAACCGCAGCGCCTGCTTGTCGCCGAAGCCGCGCACGCCGTTCAAGGTGCCGAAGTAGTGGTCGAAGCTGCGGTTCTCCTGCATGAGGACGACCACGTGCCTGACGTCGGCGATGGTGCCGGCGGGGGAGGGCTCGGCGGCCTGGGCCGGGGTGCCGGGCAGGCCGGTCAGGGCGGCGGCGCCGGCGGCCGCGGTGGCCCCGACGAAGGTGCGGCGGGAGAGCTCGGACATCGTGAACTGGCCTCTCAGAGCTGGAAGGTGGCGACGGCGGCGGCGCAGTCCGAGGGCCAGCCGTTGGCGGCGGCACCCGGCTCGGGCTGCGGCCAGCCGGTGGCGATGGTGTGCGCCTCGACGAGGGTGAGCGGTCCGGCGAAGTGCACGGCGGCGATCCGGTCCTGCGGCTCGGGCTTGCCGGCGGCGCGCTGCTTGCGGCTCGGCGACCAGGTGGCCCCGGGCGCGGCGGCCGGATCGGGGTGGGCGGCACGGTAGCTGTCGGTCAGTCCGGCCCCCTGGATCGCGGTGGTGACGGGCCAGTCCAGCGCGCCGACGCCGCTGTGCGCGGCGGCGGTGGCGGCCGTCCAGTCGAGGTGCGACGGCGAGGCGAGGTCGGCGCCGAGGAGCACCGGGACGCCCGTCGCCGCATCGGCCCGGACGGCGGCGGCCAGCGCCCTGGCCTGCTGGAGGCGGGTGGAGGCGTTCTCGGCGGCGGTGATCTGCGCGGCGCTCTGCCCGTCCTGGGCGGCGTACGGCCCGTAGTTCGCCTCGTCGAGGTGGGCGCTCCAGACCCGGACGGCACGGCCGCCCGGCAGCTGGACGGTCGCCCCGGCGGCGGGCAGCGCGGTCGTCGGCGCGGTGGCGGCGGTCAGCGGGTAGCGGCTGAGGATGCCGACGCTGCCGGCGCTCTGGTGGGCGTACCAGCCGAGCGCGGTCGCCAGCGCCCGGGCGGCTCCGCCCGCCGTCTCCTGGAGCGCCAGCACGTCCAGGCCCTGGGTGAGGACGACGCGCAACTGCTTCTCGACCGCGTCGGTGAAGGCGGCGCCCGCGTTGGCGAGGTTCCAGGCGGCCACCTTGAGCCGGGGCGCCGCCGTCGGGTCGGTGACCGGGACGACGAGGGTCAGCGCGTCCGTGGCGCCCCCGGTGTCCTTCACGCCGACCAGCAGCTGCCACTCGCCCGTGCTCGCGGGCGCCGTGCCGCTGACCGTGCCGTCGGCGGCGACGGCGAGCCAGGCCGGCCCGCTGATCTTGCGGAAGGCGGGGGCGCCGGAGGGGCGGCACCAGAGTCCGCCGAGCTTGACGGTGACGGCCGCGCCGGGCGCGACGGCGGTGGCGGTGAGCGCGTCCACGGCCAGGTGCGGGCGCGGCGCCACCGGCTTGGGCCGGAAGGTGAACGGCGCGCTCTGCGCGAGGACGCCGTAGCCGTCCTTGGCGAGCAGGTACGCCGTGTACGGCCCCCCGGTCAGCGCCGAGGTGTCGAGCTGGACGTCGCCGGACGCGCCCGGCGTGTACTTCCAGAGCAGCGAGGCGCCGTTGCCGGGCTGCCGGGTGCCGTCGTAGACGCCGACCCAGTTCTTCGGATCGGCGGCGTCGGTCGTCCAGTGGAAGGTGAGCCGGTCACCTTCGACCGGAGCGGTGGGGGAACTGAGGGCGAGCGTGCTTCCTACGGCCACGGGGGTCCTTCGAGTCGGGCGGACGGTCCAGTTGGCTGGACAACTGGACGCCTATTGACCCGAAGGAGGGAGTACGTGGCGTGAACACGGCATGGCTGGGCGCGGGGAGGTCGGCCAACTCGTGCTTGAGTGCCGGTCGTCGGCGAATCATTCGGGCCCGTCTGCGCCGTCCGCTTGACCTTGACACGGTGGCAAGGTCTTGACTGCGGAGCAGGAGGTGGCACTGATGACCTTGCCGCAGGAGGAGACGACCACGATGCGGGCGTTCCGGGCGCTGGCGCACCCCGACGCGTCGGTGAGGCTGCAGGCCGCGCTGGCGGTCGGCACCGCGCCGGACCCGGGGTTCGTCGCCGAGCTCGTCGAGCGCTGCGCGGTCGAGCCGGAGTTCTCCGTACGGGAGATGCTGACCTGGGCACTCACCCGCCACGAGCCGTCGGCGGTGGTCCCGCCGCTGGTCGAGGAACTCCGCTCGGACCGCGCCCGGGCGCGGAGCCAGGCGTTGCACACGCTGTCCAAGATCGGGGACCGGCGGGCCTGGCCCGGGATCACACCGGCGCTGCTCGCCGACGCCGACGACGAGGTGGCCCGGACCGCCTGGCGGGCGGCGGTCGTCCTCGCACCCGACTGTGAGAAGCCCGCCTTGGCCGTAGAGTTGGCGAAACACCTCGGTCGCGGCGAGCGCGAAACGCAGCTGAGCCTCAGCCGGGCGCTGATCGCGCTCGGGGAGGTGACGCGGCCGGCCCTGGACGCCGCCGCCGCGGCTCCCGACCCCCGGGTGCGCGCCCACGCGCTCGCCACGGAGCGGCTGTGGCGCGATCCGGACGCCGGCTTCGCGTTCGCGATCGAGGAGGCGAAGCGCGTGGTGGCCCTGGGCGGGGAAGGACGGTAGTCGGTGCTGATCGGCGAGGTCGCGCGACGGTCCGGGGTCAGCGCCCGCATGCTCCGGCACTACGAGGCGCTCGGCCTGGTGCGGCCGACGGGGCGGACCGACGGCGGCTACCGGGAGTACGCGGACGAGGACGTCCGGCGGATCTTCCACATCGAGAGCCTGCGGTCGCTGGGGCTGTCGCTGCGCGACGTCGGGCGGGCGCTCGACGACCCCGGCTTCGCGCCCGCCGAACTCGTCGACGACCTCATCCGCGAGACCCGGCAGCGCATCGCGGCGGAGACCGAGCTGCTCACGCGCCTGCGCCGGATCGGCGCCGCCGAACCGGCGGGCTGGGAGGACGTCCTGCGGACCGTCGCGCTGCTGCAGGCGCTGGGGTCGAAGAGCGCCAGGACGCGCCAGCGCGCGGCCCTGGCCGCGACCGACGGCGTCCCCGTGCCGGTGGAGGCGCTGGTCGAGGCGGTGCTGGGGGAATCGGACCCGAACGTCGCCGGCGCTCTCCGCTGGGTGTTGGCGCAGTCGGGCGAGGAGGCGGCGGCGCTGCTGGCGGCCGGCCTCGACGCACCCTCGGCGGAGGTGCGCGAGCGTGCCGTCCGCTCGCTCGCCGAACTGCCGGACGCCGTGGCCATCGCACTGCTGCGGGACGCCCTCACCCACCCCGACCGGGCGGTCCGCGGCCGCGCGGCGCTGGCCCTCGGGGCGCGTGGGGCGGCCGACGCGGTCGCGCCGCTCGTCGGCCTGATCGTCGAGGGAACGAACGACGTCGATGCGGCCGACGCCCTGGCCGCGCTGGCGACCGACCCCGCGTCGGCCGACCGGATCGCCACCGCCCTCGTCGACCGCCTTGCCCCCGCCGCCGTGGACCCGCCCGCCCGCCGCCGCCTGACCCAGGCCCTGGTGGACATCCCGGGCCCCACGGCCACCCGCGCCCTCACCGCCCTGACCGAGGACGGGGACCGCGCCGTCGCCCTCACCGCCGCCTACGCCCTCCAGCGGCGCGACTCCCCGCCGGGCGTGGGGTGTTGAGGGCTGTCCGGGCCTGTGATAGCCCTGTGTGAACGGCAGTCACGACCGGGTTGGGGTGGTGGGATGAGGACGGCTCTGGTCACCGGGGCGTCGCGCGGAATCGGCCGGGTGATCGCGACCCGGCTGGCCGCCGACGGGGCGGCGGTCATCGTGCACTACGGCACCGACGAGGCCGGCGCGGCGGCGACGGTGGAGACGATCGAGCGTGCCGGCGGAACCGCCTACGCCGTGCGCGCGGAACTGGGCACGGACGACGACGTCGACACGCTCTTCGCCGGGGTGGAGGCGGTCCTGGCCGGCCGCCCGCTCGACGTCCTGGTCAACAACGCGGCCGCCCCACCCGCGGGACCGCTCGGCGTCACGACGAGGGCGGAGTTCGACCACCTCTTCGCGGTGAACGTCCGCGCGCCGTACTTCACCGTCCAGCGCGCGCTGCCCCTGCTCCGCGACGGCGGCCGCATCATCACGATCTCCTCCGTGGCCACCCGGATGGCCAACCCGGCCCAGACCTCCTTCGCGATGACGAAGGGCGCGGTCGAGACGATGACCCTGACCCTGGCCAACGACCTCGGCACCCGCGGCATCACCGTGAACGCCGTGGCCCCGGGCGCCACCCGCACACCCGCCAACGCCCCGGTCTTCGAAGCCCCGGGCCTGACCGACTCCATCACCCGGTCGACCGCCCTCGGCCGCCTGGGCACCCCGGAGGACGTCGCCGACATCGTCGCCTTCCTGGCCTCCGACGCCGCCCGCTGGATCACCGGCCAGATCATCGACGCCACCGGCGGCCTCTTCCTCGGCCCCCGCGCCTGACACCGCCGCCGGCCGCCGTGATCGGCACGGGGCAGTGGAACGGACCCCGTACGCGTGCGTACGGGGCCCGTGAGGTGTCAGTGGCTGCTCTTCAGGTTGAGGACGACGACTCCGGCGATGACCAAGGCTATGCCGAGCCATTGGAGGCGGCCCAGGGACTCGCCGAAGGCGACGACGCCTATGCCGGCCACGGCCGCCGTTCCGGCGCCGGACCACACGGCGTAGGCCACCGAGACCGGGATGTGCTTCAGGGCGCGGCCCAGCAGGGCGAAGGAGAGGACGTAGCCGATGGCCACGCCGACGCTCGGCCAGAGCCTGCTGAAGCCCTCGGTCAGTTTGAGGCAGCTGGTGGCGCAGACCTCGCTGAGGATGGCGAGGGTGAGGAGTACGTAAGGCATGGGGGCTCAAACCCCGGGCGCGGCGGTGAGCTTCCCGAGCAGGGTCAGGTCCGCGTGCTCCAGGCTGTCCAGGAGGGTGACCCGGGAGCCGTCCGGGATCGGGACGTCGCTGGACGGGACGGCGAGGACGGCGCAGCCGGCGGCGCTGGCGGAGGCGACGCCGGTGGGGGTGTCCTCGACGGCCACGCAGGTGGCCGGGTCCAGGCCGAGCCGCGAGGCGGCGGCCAGGTAGGGGTCCGGGGCGGGCTTGGTGCGGGGGGTGTCCTCGGCGGCCAGGGTGACGGCGAACCAGTCGTGGCCGAGGGTGGAGAGGACGAGGTCGACGACCCGGCGGGGGGAGGCGGAGACCAGCGCGGTGGGCACCTGGGCGTCGCGGAGGGAGGCGAGCAGGGCGAGGGCGCCCGGGCGCGGGACCGTCTCGGCCGCGACCTTGCCGGCGAAGGAGTCGCCGAGGCGGGTGGCGAGTTCGGCCTCGGTCAGCGACGTGCCGCTGACCCGGTGGAGGTGGGCGGCGGTGTGCTCGATGGCCTGGCCGAGGACCTCGGGGGCGTCGGCGTCGGTGAGGGGGTGGTGCAGCTCGTCGGCGAGTTCGGCGGCGGCCTGCCACCAGAGCTGTTCGGTGTCGACGAGGGTGCCGTCCATGTCGAAGAGGACGGCGGCGGGTGGGGGAGTGTCAGGCATGGCGGTACCTTCGATGGTTCACGAGAAGGAGCAACGGTCGGTCGTCGGTCAGACCGTACGACGGTCGACCAGGACCGGTCGCTCCGGCAGGGTCAGCGCGGCGCGCGAGCCGATCGGCAGGGCGGCGGCGGCCTCGGTGGGCAGGTCGGCCTTGACCTCGGTGCCGTCGTTCAGGCGGACGGTGAGGCGGGTGACGGCGCCCAGGAAGGACGCGGAGACCACCAGGGCGGCCCCGTGCTCGTCGGGGGCCAGCTGGACGTTCTCCGGGCGGACCAGCACGTGCAGTTCGCCGTCGGCGGGCAGGGTGCCGTCCACGGCGTGGCGGCGGCCGAGGACGTCGACGCCCTCGCCGGAGCGCTCGCAGGGGATGCGGCTCATGGTGCCGACGAACTCGGCGACGAACGCGGTGGCCGGGCGGGCGTAAAGCTCGGAGGGGGTGGCGCACTGCTCCAGGCGGCCGGCGCGCAGGACGGCGACCCGGTCGGCCATCGACAGCGCCTCCTCCTGGTCGTGGGTGACGAACAGGGTGGTGATCCCCAGCTCCTGCTGGAGGCGGCGGATCTCCTCGCGCAGCGACAGCCGCACCTTGGCGTCCAGCGCGGACAGCGGCTCGTCGAGCAGCAGCACCCGCGGCTGCAGGGCGAGCGCGCGGGCGAGCGCGATGCGCTGCTGCTGGCCGCCGGACATCTGGTGCGGGTAGCGGCCGGCGTGCTGCGGCAGGCCGACCAGCTCCAGCAGTTCCTGGGCGCGCTTGAGGCGCTCGGCCTTGCCGGTGCCGCGCATCCGCAGGCCGAAGGCGACGTTGTCGGCGGCGGTCAGGTGCGGGAAGAGGCTGTACGACTGGAACACCATGCCCGCGTCGCGCTTGTGGGCGGGGATCGCGGTGATGTCCGTGCCGTCGACCAGGACCTGGCCCGAGTCGTGCTGCTCGAAGCCGGCCAGGATGCGCAGCGCGGTGGTCTTGCCGCAGCCGGAGGGGCCGAGCAGCGCGAGCAGTTCGCCGGGGTGGACGGTGAGGTCGAGGCCGTCCAGTGCGGTGGTGGCGCCGAACGCGCGGCGCAGCGAGCGGAATTCGACGGTCGCGCTGCCGGGGGCGAGGGGGACGCCGGTGACGGGGGCGGTGGCCGTGGTCATGATGGGTGACTCCGGGGGTTCAGGAGGTGGCGGGCTTGTGGCGGCGCTCGCGGCCGACGGTGGCCAGCAGGAGCAGCAGCAGCCAGGTGAGCAGCAGGCTCAGGATGGAGACCGCGACCGACATGTGGGCCTGGCTGTTGCCGACCGAGTAGATCCAGACCGGGAAGGGCTGGAAGCCGAGGATCGAGGCGGCGGTGAACTCGCCGAGCACCAGGGCCAGGGTGAGGAAGGAGGCGTTCAGCAGGGCCCCGCGCAGGTTGGGCAGGACGACGGTGAACACCGCGCGCGGCCAGCTCGCGCCGCAGTTGCGGGCGGCCTCGACGAGGGTGCGCACGTCGACCGAGCGCAGGCCGGCGTCCAGGGCGCGGTAGGCGAGCGGCAGGGCCATCAGCACGTAGGCGATGACCAGCACCAGCGGGAAGTCCGGGTCCTGGATGAACACGAAGGTCTGGAAGAACGGCGTGTCCATCAGGTAGTCCGGGCCCCAGCGGAGCACGCCGATCAGGCCGGCGGTCAGCGCGACCGGCGGGACGACCAGCGGCAGGGTGCAGAGCACGTCGATGACCGGGCGCAGCTTGGGCGCGCCGAGCCGGACGGCGATCAGCGCCGGGACGAGCAGCACCAGCAGCACCAGGACGGTGACGACGGCGAGGCCGAGGGTCAGCCAGAGGCTGTCCAGGAAGCCGGGGGCGGAGATCAGCCCGGTGTAGGCCTCGAAGGAGATGCCCTGCGGGTCGTCGATGGAGAACCAGAAGGAGGCCGCGAGCGGGACGACGAAGTACACGCCGGCGAGCAGCAGTACGGCGCCGCGCCACCAGCGCACGGGGCGGCGCCGGGCGGGAGCGGGGGCGAAGGTGGTCAGCTGAGCCATCGGGCGCTCCGGCGCTGGAGGGGGAGGTACACGGCCATCACCAGGACGGCCACGACGATCATGTTGAGGCTGAGGGCGAGGGCGAGGTTGCCCTGGCCGACCAGCACATTGCCGGAGAGCGCGTCCGCGATCGAGCGGCTGACCAGCGGGACGGTCGCGCCGACCATGGCGGCGGCGGTGGCGTAGGCGGCGAAGGCGCTGCCGAACAGCAGCACGAAGCCGCCGAGCAGGGAGGGCAGCAGGATCGGCAGGGCCACGTGGCGCCAGTACTGCACGGTGGTGGCGCGGTTGTTCTGCGCCGCCTCGCGCCACTGGGTGCGCAGGCCGTCCAGGGCCGGGGTGATGGTGAGCACCATCAGCGGGATGAGGAAGTACAGGTAGACGACGGTCAGGCCGGTGAACGAGTACAGCGACCAGCCGTGGTCGGTGAGGTGCAGCAGCTTGGTGATCTCACCGGCGTTGCCGAGGGTCGCGACGAACGCGAAGGCCAGCGGCAGGCCGCCGAAGTTGGCGAGCACGCCGGAGGCGGTGAGCACCGCCTGGCGCAGCCAGCCGTGCCGGGAGGTGACGACCGCCTGGGCGATCGGCAGGCCGATCACGGTGGCGAGCAGCGCGGTCAGCGCGGAGAGCTTGAGGCTGCTCAGCATGGCGGTCAGGTAGCCGCCCTGGACGGAGGCCGTCAGGTTGTCGAAGGTGAACTGCCCGGCCCCGGCCTCCGCGTCGCTGGAGGCGGTGAACGCGCCGATCACGATGGCGACGGTGGGCAGTCCGAAGCCGATCAGGAAGAACAGCAGCAGCGGGACGGTGGCGAGCCAGGAGGCGCCGCCGAGGCGGGCCGGCGGCCGTCGCCGGGGGGTGGGGGTGGTGGTCGTGGCGGTGGCGGACGCCCCCGCGCCGCCACCGGGGACGGTGGCGGCGGGGGTGGTCGGCACCGGGGTGGGAGCCGTGGTCATGAGTGCCTTTTCTCAGCCCGATGGGTGGTACGCGGCCGGTGGGGCGTCAGCCCGCGATGGCCTTGGTCCAGTTCTCGGTGACGACCTTCTTGGCCGCGTTGATCTGGTCCACGGTCGGGAAGGTGGTGAACGGCTTCTCGACGGCCGGCAGCTTGGCGGCGGCGGTGGCGTCCAGGGTGCCGTCCTTCTTCAGGGCCTCGAAGGTGGACGGGGTGGCGTAGCCGCCGAGGAAGAGGTTCTGGCCCTCGGCGCTGAACAGGTACTCCTGCCACAGGCGGGCGGCCGCCGGGTGCGGGGCCCACTTGTTGATCGCCTGGTTGTAGAACTGGGCGTAGGAGCCGTCGACCGGGATGGAGACCTGCCAGTCGATGCCCTTGCCCTTGAACTCGTCGGTGTAGCCGGCGTTCAGGTAGGACCAGTCGATCGAGATCGGGGTCTCGCCCTTCTCGATGGTGGCCGGGGTCGACTCGACCGGGTTGAAGTTGCCGGACTGCTTCAGCTTGCCGAAGAAGTCGATGCCGGGCTGGATGTTCTCCAGCGAACCGCCGTTGGCGAGCGCCGCAGCGTAGACGCCGCCGAAGGCCGAGCCGGACTTGGTCGGGTTGCCGTTGAGGGCGACCTGGCCCTTGTACTCGGGCTTGAGCAGGTCGGCGAAGGTCTTCGGGCAGTTGGCGATCTTCTTGGCGTCGCAGCCGATCGAGACGTAGCCGCCGTAGTCGTTGACGGCGGCGCCGTTCGCGTCCTTCATGGTGTCCGGCACCTTGTCGAAGGTGGCCACCTTGTAGGGGGCGAGGATGCCGTCCTTGACCGCCTGCAGGGCGAAGGCGCTGCCCAGGTCGACCACGTCGGGGGCGCGGTCCTGGCCCTTGCGGGAGTTGATCGCGTTGATCTCGTCCTGGCTGGAGCCGTCCGGGTTCTCCTCCTCGACCTCGATGCCGTACTTGGCCTTGAACGAGTCGATGATCTTGCCGTAGTTCGCCCAGTCCCGGGGCAGCGTGATGACGTGCAGCTTGCCCTCCTTCTTGGCGGCGGCGACCAGGCCGTCCATGCCGCCGAAGTCGGCGGCGGAGGTGGCCTCCTTGGCGTCCTTGGTGCCGGCCTTGGCGGCGTCGCCGGCCTTGGCGCTCGACCCGGCGGAGCCGCAGGCGGTGAGGGAGAGCGCGGCGGCGGTCAGTACGGCCGCGAAGGCGGCGGCGCGGGCACGGTGCACGGTCACGGGGAAGTCTCCTGTTAAGGGGGGCGTACTGCGAGGGGGCGTCCGCGGGGGGTTCCGCGTGCCTGCGTCTCGCGAAGGGCGGCGGGTCGGCCGGGGTGAGCGGCCGATCGACGTCGTCCGAGTTGACTAGCCAACTTCGCTGACGTGGGTAAGTACGCCGGAGCCCGGTGACGGGAAGGTGAACGGATGGCCCAGCCCCGGGGTCGGCTGCGGGAACGGTCGAATCAGGTCGGCGGCGGAGCATTCGGCGAATGCGATGCTTCGGGAGCGCAGCGGGATAAGGTCGGGCTGTCCGGCGCCGGAAGGGCTGCGCAGGACACCGCCCAGGAGGGACATTGACTGACGTGGCACTGGAGTCGGGGCGCCAGGGAGCCGGTTCGGCGGATGCGCCGGCCGGCGCATCCGCGGGCGCTTCCGCAGCCGAGCGCGGGGCCGGTTCGCTCTACCGCAAGGTTGCCGCAGACCTGCGCGAGGCGATCACCACCGGCGCGTTCGGCGAGGCCGGACGGCTGCCGGCCGAGGGCGCGCTCGCCGAGCAGTACGGGGTCTCGCGCGGAACCGTCCGCCAGGCGCTCGCGGTGCTGCGCTCGGACGGCCTGGTCACCTCGCGCCGGGGCACCCGCCGGGTGGTGCTCGGCACGGCCCGGGTGCAGAGCTTCTCCGAACTGCTCAGCTTCACGCGCTGGGCGTACTCGATGGGCGAGGAGCCCGGCGGCATACTCGACTCGATGGTGCGCCGCCCGGCCGACGCCGCCGAGCGCGAGCAGCTGCGCCTCGAACCGGGCGACGAGGTCTACGTGATGGTCCGGCTGCGCACGCTCTCCGGCACGCCGGTGATGGTCGAGCGGACCGTCTACCCGCCGCGGGTCGGCGAGATCGTCGCCGAGCTGCCGCCGGACGTCGTCTCGCACACCGAAGTCCTGCGCGAGCACGGGATCCTGTTCACCGACGCCGACCACACGATCGACATCGTCGCCGCCAACGGGGACGACGCCCGGCTGCTCGGCTGCCGGCGCGGCGGCCCGCTGCTGCGCGAGCGGCGCCGGACGACGGACCCGACCGGGACGCCGGTGGAGTGGTCCCAGGACCGCTACCTGCCCGGCACGGTGGCGTTCAGCGTGCACAACTCGCTGGCCACTTCGGCGCTTTCGCGGCATGCCCGGGAGATGGACTGAGGACTGAGGACTGCGGCGGGGCGGCCGGGTGGCCGCCCCGCTCGTGCTCGTCCTTGACGGGGCGTCAGCGCATTCGTCAGCGCATCAACGAGGCCAGCAGCGGCCGGAAGTGGGCGAAGTCCGGCGTGACCGCCCCCGCTTCCTTGGCCAGCTCGTCCCAGCGGCGCACCGCCACCGCGTCCTCGGCGCCCGGGTGGGCGGCGAAGTCGGCGGCCTCCTGCTCGGACATCGGGCCGCCCTGCACCTGGAGGGTGTACTCGGAGGCCTCGGACAGCTTCGCCCGGTAGTCCGGCTCGACGGCGCACAGGTAGCGCTTGGCCGCCACGTGCAGCCGGACCGGCTCGGTGACCTCCGGGCCGAACCAGCGGGCCAGCCATTCGGCCCCGGTGTCGCTGTGCCGGTTGTCCTGACCCTCCATCAGATCCCGTCCGTGCAGGACGCCGTGGAAGTGGCCGATGTCGTGCAGCAGGGCCGCGGCGACCAGCTGCGGGGCCGCCCCGGCGGCCTCGGCCAGCGCGCCGGCCTGCAGCATGTGCTCGGCCATGGTGACCGCCTCGCCCAGGTACTCCCCGGCGCCCTCGCCCGCGAACAGCGCGGCCAGCTCGTCCAGCGCGGCCGAACGGCGGTGCAGCACGGCCAGGGTGGAGGCCAGCGAGTCCAGGTCCGCGTAGCAGCCCTGGAGGTGGCGGCGGCCGTCCTGCGCGAAGGCGGTGCGGGCGTGCATCAGCCGGGTGTTGTCGAAGACCAGGCAGTCGCCCGGGTCGAGCCGGAACTCCAGCTGGAGCTCCGGGCGCAGGGTGACCGCGGCGAACGCGCGGTACGCGGCGTAGAACGCGTCCAGTTCCGCCGCCGAGCCGCGCAGGGTGGCGATCGAGCGGTTGTTGAACCGCACTTCGCGGATCCGGCCCAGCGGGTCCACGTCGATCAGCGGCCGGTCGGCGCGCAGTTCGGCGGCGCGGTCGCGGAAGACGAACGGCACGAGGGTGCGGGTCAGCACCGCGAAGTGCTCCGGCGCCTCCGCGCGCAGCAGCGCGGCGGCCCGGAAGCCGTCCACCAGGCCGGAGTCGCCGCCGCTCGCCGAGTTCTCCAGGCAGTGCAGCAGTTGCAGGGTCGGCACCGGGTCGCGGTACGGGTTGTCGGTGTGCGGGGTGATCGCGGCGCTGGTGAAGGCCAGGTTGTTCGGGTCCGGCTCGACCCGGACGTCGAACAGCTCGCCGTAGTTGGTGACCCGCACGTGGCCGAAGCTCTCCGCGACCGCCAGCACCTGCCGTTCGCGCACCGGCACCCCGCGCAGCACGGCGAAGCCGGAGCGGCGCACGGCGGCCAGCA
This sequence comes from Kitasatospora sp. NPDC004723, assembly GCF_040609255.1. NCBI lineage: Bacteria > Bacillati > Actinomycetota > Actinomycetes > Kitasatosporales > Streptomycetaceae > Kitasatospora > Kitasatospora sp. NPDC004723. The sequence continues at coordinate 12,842 of NZ_JBEXJT010000034.1, forward strand.
CGGCCGCCTGCTCGGCCGGGTCGGCCAGGTAGGCCGACCACTGGGCCTCGGGGAGGCCGGCGGCGAAGTCCGCGGCCTCCCAGAGCCGCTTGTCGGCCTCCGTGCGCCCGTCGCCGTCGGCCTCCCGGGCCAGCCATCCGGACGGGTACCGGGAGCGGTGCCCGTCCGACCAGAGCACCTCCAGGTGCCCCTCCAGCTCGGCCCGCGCGGCGATCGCGAGGCCGTCCGGCAGGTCGGTGATCTGGAACAGCTTCTGCCCGTTGCGCGGGTCGCGGCATTCGGCGCAGGGGCAGTTGTCGCGCAGCCAGTACGGCGGCAGCTCGGTGGTCATGGTCGTCTCCTCGGCGGCCCGGGGGCGTGGGGTCGAAGTTGTATAGCCAACTTCTCCGTCGCGCTGGAGCCTGCCGGGGGGCGGTGAGCCGTGGGTGCCGGGGGAGTGAACGATTCGGGAACAGTGCCGGGCCGAACGCCCGGAACCCCTTGCCGGGCAGGACCGGACCTGCTCGGATGTGCCGATGCTCGAACATGATCAACAGCCCGTCGAAGCGGCGGTCGACGTGCCGTCCGCGGACGCGCGGCCGGTGCGCCCCTCCCGCCGCCGGCTCTGGATCGGCCTCGCCGCCGCCGCGGTCGTCGGCTGCACCGCCTTCGGGGTGGCCTTCGCCGACAACTTCGCCGCCCTCGGCGCCTACGGCTACCGGCCGCCGGAGCAGTTCCAGGGCCTGCCGAAGGCCTCCGACGGCACTCGCGACAAGCAGTCCTGGCGGATCGGCGGCGGCTCCGGCGTCTCGGCCACCGGCTACCGCAGCTCGGACGACGCGCGGCTGGTCTTCGTGACCGTCGCGGAGATGCACATCTTCCTGCCCGCCTCGCAGCTCGACGACGCGATCGCCGCGCAGCGCCGGAGCGGCTACACCTACACCGACCTGCACGACGTCGACCCGGGCGAGCGCGGCGGCGTGATGAAGTGCGGCCTGGCCGGCTTCGAGGACGGCGAGCTGTCGGTGTGCACCTGGGCGGACGGCAGCATGTGGGCCGCCTTCGCGGAGGTCCTCGACGGCGCGACCGTCGACCCCGACGTGCTGGCCGGGCGCGCCCGTGAGTTCCGCGGCCTCGCCGAGGTACCGGCGTAGGGCCTGTCCGAGCCGAGGCCGGACGGCGGACCGCCCCGCCCGCTGCGGCGGTCGGGGCGGTCGGGGCGGTCGGGTGGCCGCCGAGGGACCTCAGACGGTCGCGTGCCAGGCCTGCTCGGCCGCGGTGAGGGCGGGGGCGGCGTCGGCGCCGGTCGCGGTGGCGAGGGCGGTGAGGGTGGCCCGGACGGTGTCGAGGGCGGCGGCGGTGCCGTAGTGGTTGACCCGCAGCATCTCGGCGGCCAGCACGCCGCCGCCGGCCTGGACCGGCAGCGAGGCGTCGAGCCGGCGCAGCTCGGCGGCGAGGGCGGTGGCGTCCAGGCCGGCCGGGGTGCGCAGGGTGGTGGCGACCGGCGCGGCGTGCGCGTCCTCGGGGACGAACGGGCTGAGCGTGCCGAGCGCCCGCACGCCCGCGCGGGTGGCGGCCGCGGCCGCCCGGTGGCGGGCGATGACGGCGGGCAGGCCGTCCGCCGCGATCCGGTCCAGGCAGGCGCCGAGCGCGAGCATCTCCAGCTGCGCGGGCGCGTGCGGCAGGACGGTGCGACCGGCGTCCGTCCAGCGCTCCTTCCAGTCCAGCAGCGAGAGGTAGGAACGGCGCGGGGCGGCCGGGTTGGCGGCGATCCGCTGCCAGGCCCGCTCGGAGACCGAGACGGCCGAGACGCCGGCCGGTCCGCCCATCGCCTTCTGCCCGCCGATCACGCACAGGTCGACGCCCCAGGCGTCGGTCAGCAGCGGCTCGGCGGCCACCGAGGCGACCGCGTCCACCATCAGCAGCGCGCCGTGCTCGCGCACCACGGCGCCGATCTCGGCGACCGGGTTGGTGTTGCCGGTGGCGGCCTCGGCGTGCACCAGCGAGACGAAGTCGATGGCCGGCTCGGCCGCCAGGGCCGCGGCGACCTGCTCGGCGGTCACCGCGCTGTCGAACGGCACGGCGAGGTCGACGACCTTCGCGCCGCAGTCGCGCAGCCAGTTGCCGAAGGTCTGGCCGTACGGGCCGGTGACGATGTTGAGCGCGGTCGAGCCCGGGTGCGCGGCGCCGCGGATGGCGGCCTCCAGCGGCAGCAGCGCCTCGCCCTGGGTGACGATCACGTCGGCGGTGGTGTGCAGCAGCGCGGCGACCTGGTCCTCGATCGCCGCGAAGTCGGCGGCGGTGAGCGGGGGCAGGTCGAGGAAGGGGCTCACGGTCTCTGGGCCTTTCGAGGGGGTGCGAGGGAGGGAGCGGCGGGTGGCCGGGAACGAGTCTGCCCCATCTTCGCCGCTTCCCGGGAACGGCGCCGTCGGTAGAGTGCGGCCATGAGCGATGGCGCGGTGCTGCACGTCCGGGGTCGGGTGCTGGTCGGTCCGGAGGACGTCCGGGACGAACTCTGGGTGGTGGACGGCCGGGTGACCTTCTCCCGTCCGGCCGCCGTGGGCGCCGCCGACCCGGACGTCCGGACGGTCCAGGGCTGGGTGCTGCCCGGCCTGGTGGACGCGCACTGCCACGTCGGCCTGGACGCGCACGGCGCCGTCGACGCCGCCACCAGCGAGAAGCAGGCGCTCACCGACCGCGACGCCGGCACCCTGCTGATCCGCGACGCCGGGTCCGCCGCCGACACCCGCTGGATCGACGACCGCGAGGACCTGCCCCGGATCGTCCGGGCCGGCCGGCACATCGCCCGCACCCGCCGCTACATCCGCAACTACGCGCACGAGATCGAGCCGGGCGACCTCGCCGCCTACGTGCGCGCCGAGGCCCGGCGGGGCGACGGCTGGGTCAAGCTGGTCGGCGACTGGATCGACCGCGACCGCGGCGACCTCGCCGCCTGCTGGCCGGGCGACGCGCTCGCCGAGGCGATCACGGCGGCGCACGAGGAGGGCGCGCGGGTCACCGCGCACTGCTTCGCCGCCGAGTCGCTGCCGGACCTGCTGGCCGCCGGCATCGACTGCGTCGAGCACGCCACCGGCCTGACCGAGGAGTTGATCCCGGTCTTCGCCGAGCGCGGGGTCGCGATCGTGCCGACCCTGGTCAACATCGCCACCTTCCCGCAGCTGGCGGCCGGCGGCGAGGGCAAGTTCCCGGCCTGGGCCGCCCACATGCGTCGGCTGCACGAGCGCCGCTACGACACGGTCGGCGCCGCGCACGACGCGGGCATCCCCGTCTACGTCGGGACGGACGCGGGCGGCTCGCTCGCCCACGGGCTGGTCGCGGAGGAGGTCGCCGAGCTGGTGAAGGCCGGCCTCACCCCCGCCGAGGCGCTGTCCGCGGCCACCTGGGGCGCGCGCGCCTGGCTGGGGCGCCCCGGCCTGGAGGAGGGCGCGCCGGCGGACTTCGTGGTGTACGCGCACGACCCGCGCGCCGATGTCCGGGTGCTGGCCGATCCGCGGCTGGTGGTGCTGCGCGGGCGCCCGGTGGCGTGAGCCGCAGTTCGAGGTGCCCCGGTGTGATCATCTCGGTGAACGGGCTGTCGGTGTAGGCCGATAGGGTTACGCCCATGGCACCGCGTCCACTGAACGAGATCGTCGAGCCCGGGTGGGCCACCGCGCTGGAGCCGGTGGCCGGGCGGGTCGCCGCGATGGGCGACTTCCTCCGCGCAGAACTGGCCGCCGGCCGCACCTATCTGCCCTCGGGCCCGAACGTGCTGCGCGCCTTCCAGCAGCCGTTCGCCGAGGTGCGGGTGCTGATCGTCGGCCAGGATCCCTACCCGACCCCCGGTCACGCCGTCGGCCTGAGCTTCTCGGTGGGGGCCGAGGTCCGGCCGATCCCGGCCAGTCTGATCAACATCTTCCAGGAGTACGGCAGCGACCTCGGCCTCCCGCAGCCGTCCAACGGCGACCTCACCCCGTGGACGCGGCAGGGCGTGCTGCTGCTGAACCGCGCCCTGACCACCGCCCCGCGCAAGCCCGCCGCGCACCGCGGCAAGGGCTGGGAGGAGGTCACCGAGCAGGCGATCCGTGCCCTGGCGACGCGCGGCGGCCCGCTGGTGGCGATCCTCTGGGGCCGCGACGCGCGCAATCTGCGGCCGCTGCTGGGCGAGATCCCGGCGATCGAGTCGGCGCACCCGAGCCCGTACTCGGCGAGCGGGGGCTTCTTCGGCTCGCGCCCGTTCAGCCGGGCCAACGAGCTGCTGGTGCGGCAGGGGGCGCAGCCGGTGGACTGGCGACTTCCTTGAGCGAGGCGGCACAGGTGTCGGAGCAGACCGGAACACTGCGGCCGCGACCAACTGGACAGCTGTCGGCCACTCCCACGTTCGGCTGACTCACTGCTGCCCGCTGCCGGCTGCCCGGGCCGAGCTCGCCGACACCCTGTGGCGGGAGTTGCAGCGCTCGGGGAGCGGGCGGCGGGACGGCCCGGCGGCTGAACTCCGGCACGACCTGGACGGGATCGGTGTTCCGCGCGCCGGGAAGGACCGCCGCGCCGGGCCGTTCGCGGAACCCGTCGAGGTCCCGCGAACGGCCCGGCCGCGCGACGCCCGGCCTGCGGTTGCGCCGTTCAGCCGCTGCGCAGCTCCAAGGTGCAGCACTTGACGCTGCCTCCGGCCTTGAGGAGCTCGGACAGGTCGACGCCGATCGGCTCGAACCCACGCTGCCTCAACTCGTCGATCAGGTGGACCGCCGACTGCGGCAGCAGGACGTGGCGGCCGTCGGAGAACGCGTTCAGGCCGAAGGCGAGAGCGTCCTCCTCGGTCGCCAGGATCGCGTCGGGGAACAGATTCCGGAGCACCCTGCGGCTGCTCTCCGAGAAGGCCTCCGGAAAGTACATCACCTCGTGGTCCGAGAGCACCGCCAGTGCGGTGTCCAGGTGGTAGAAGCGAGGGTCCACCAGGTTCAGGGAGATCACCGGGACCCCGAAGAAGTCCTGGGCCTCGTCGTGGGAACGGCGGTCGGTGCGGAATCCCGTACCCGCCAGCAGCGTGCGGCCGGCGAGCAGGAAGTCGCCTTCGCCCTCGTTGAGGTGCTCCGGCCAGCTGATCTCCCCGAAGCCGTGCTCCCGGAACCACGCGAGGTAGGCCGGGCCCTCGGCCGTGCGCTCGAAGCTGCGGAAGCGCGCACCCAACACCCGACCGTCCACCACGGTCGCGCCGTTGGCGGCGAACACCATGTCGGGCAGCCCGGGGAGCGGATCGATCATCTCCACGATGTGCCCGAGGTCGCGGTAGAGATCGCGGAGCCTCTCCCACTGGGCCACTGCCAGAGAACCGTCGGTGGGTTTCTCGGGGGCCATCCAGGGGTTGATGGAATAGGTGACGTCGAAGTGGCTGGGGGAGCACATCAAAAGGCGCCGCTGTGTTGCGGTGCGAGTGATCGACCCCATCGTTTCGGCGTACCCGGAACCGGTGCTGCCGGTACTCGGCGACACGGAAATCTCCTTGCGTTCGGCAGGCCTGCGGCCGGAGGTGAAGGAATTCACCTAAGCCTCCGGCCGATCGCATACGGAAGAATGGGTTCAGTCGTTCTTCATGGCGGCGATGAGGCTCTTCGGGCGCATGTCGGTCCAGGACCTCTCGGTGAATTCGAGGCACTCCTCGCGGCTGGCCTCGCCGAAGGCCGTGTCCCAGCCGGCCGGCACCTCGGCGAAGGCCGGCCAGAGCGAGTGCTGTCCCTCTTCGTTGACCAGGACGAAGTAGGTGGCGTTGGGGTCATCGAATGGGTTGGACATTGGATTCCTCTGTCTGGAAGGTGTTTGGTTTCGAGCGGGAGGTATTTCGGGCCGACCGGACCCGGATGGCCGACTGGCCGACTTCGGGCGGAGTCAGCGTCTGGCGATGGGATCGAGACGGGAGCGGATGTCATCGACGATAGCCCTGGGGTGGTCCAGGAGAAAGAAGTGGCCGCCCTCGAAGGGAAGCATGCGGAAACCGGAGTCCGTCACCTCGGCCCACGCCTCCACGGAATCGCGGCTCACCTCCGCGTCCCGTGTGCCGTAGTAGGCGGTGACCGGGGCGTTCAGTACGACGCCGGCCTTCGTCGCCGTGTACGCCTCGACCAGCCGGTAGTCGGCGCGGATCGTCGGCAGCACCAGCTCGCGCAGCTCCGCGTCCTCGAAGGCCTCCGCGTCGGTCCCTCCCAACTCGGTCAGTTCTTTCATGAGTTGGTGGTCGCTGGCGCCGGATAGCGGTCGAATGTGCTCTCGTCCGGGGCCCGAGCGGCCGGAGACGAAGAGCGCCGAGACAGCTGCGCCGTGCTCCGCCTGCAGGCGCAGTGCGACCTCGTAGGCGACCGAGGCGCCCATGCTGTGGCCGAAGAACGCCAGCGGTGCGTCGAGCAGGCGGACGCATTCACCCGCTATCTGCTCCACGAGCTCGTCCATCGTTTCGGCGAACGGCTCGAGGAACCGGTCCTCCCGGCCCGGGTAGCGGACCGCGAGGAGTTCCGTACCGGGCGGCACGAGCTGGCCCCAGGGGCGGAAGAAGCTCGCCAGTCCGCCGGCGTGGGGAAAGCAGATCAATCGCGTCTGCGGGTTCGGGCTATGTCGCACCTCCCGAAACCATCGGCCGACTCGCGTGTCATCCTGGCTGCGCATACCACTCTTCCTCAAATTGCACCGGGGCGCCGCTCCGGATCATTTCCGAACCGGTAGGTGGCCTGCTGTCGTCGAACGACCCGGAACGGGACGGGAGATGTTGCCGGAGCCGCCGGGAGCAGAGCCGTGCTCGAGATTCTGTGATCAGAAAATTCCGAGAACGAGACGATGGTCCAGAACCGGGGATCTGATTCGCAGTCAATCGAGGAAGCCTGCACCAGGGAATCAGATCAGGATGATCAGGACTTCGACGATGCTTCCATGCGTCTCCTGCGGGTGTCAACGGTCCCGCTGCCGTGCCCGGCGGCTCCTGGCGGAACATCCCCCCGTCGGTCGTGTCCGGACAAGGGTCCGCCCGCCCGGTCGCGGCCCGGCGTTCCGGAGGCGCCCGCCGATCGCTGTAAGTGCCTGTTCCAGCCGAAAAGTTGACATACGGTCAGAATCACGCCGGACGTTTCAGCGTGTGCGTAGGATGGAAGGCGGATCTCCATGGCAAGACAAGGCTTTGAACCTGAGGTGAGGGGTCGTTCAGGTGACGGGGGAAGCGGTATCCATGATGAATCCTCTTGATGAGACACGTCTGGGAACTTTGAGCAGCGAGGCTGGAGAGCCCAGGTCACTCCCCGGGCTCCGCACCGGGACACTGCCCGTCAGTTCCCTTCTGCCCGGAGATTCTCCGAGGCTCCTCGGACCGGACGAGCGGCATGTCGAAACGCTCGCGCAGGTCGGTGATCCGCTGCCGCCGATCCTCGTCCACTGGCCGTCGATGAAGGTCATCGACGGCCAGCACCGCCTGCTCGCGGCCCGGATGCGCGGTGACCAGGACATCGAGGTGTGTCTGTTCGACGGCGACGCGGAGGCTGCCTTCGTCCTCGCCGTGAAGGCCAACAGTGCGCACGGCCTGCCGTTGACGCAGGCGGACCGAACCGCCGCGGTGGGCCGCATCCTCAAGGCGCATCCCTACTGGTCCGACCGCGCGATCGCGGCCACTGTCGGGCTCTCCGCGGTCACGGTGAGCGGGATCCGGCAGCGCGAGTCCGGCGGGTCCTCGGCGGAGGCGCGGATCGGCCGGGACGGCAAGGTGCGACCACTCAGCTCGGCCGAGGGGCGCCGGCTGGCCGGAAAGCTGATAGCCGAGCAACCCGGAGCCTCTCTGCGGGAGATCGCCAAGGTCGCAGGCATCGCTCCGGCCACCGTGCGGGACGTCCGCGACCGGATGCGGCGTGGCCAGGACCCGGTCCCTCCGAGGCAGCGGGCGACGGAGAGGATTCCGAAGCCGCGGACGGAGTGGACGGCGCCGAGGCAGCGCACCGTGGAAGCACTACCGGGAGGGCGGGGGCACGGTACGGCCACCCGGCCCACGGACATCGTGGAGAGGCTCCGTCGTGACCCGTCGCTCCGCTTCAACGAGGCCCGCCGCTCGCTGTTGCGCTGGCTCGGTGCGCAGGCGACCAGTAGCGAGCAGCTGAACGACCTCGTGCGGCAGGTGCCACCCCATGCGGCGAACGCCGTGGCGCAGTTCGCCCGCGCCTGCGCGCAGGGCTGGAACTCGTTCGCGGACGAGCTCGAGCGCTGGCCGGACTGAGACCGGTGGCTGTTCAACTGTTCGGATCGGACAGTTGAACAGCCTCGCCGCCCCGGCTCCACGCGAGCCGGGGCGGCGCCGTCCCTCTAGTGGGCTCCGGACACCAGGCCATGGCCCGGCGGCACGGCGGCCGGATCGGTGCCGGCCTCCAGGACACGGTTGGCTTCGTCGACGAAGACGACGCTGGGCCGCAGCTTGCGGGCCTCGGCGTCGTCGACCGTCGCGTAGGAGATGAGGATCACCAGGTCGCCCTCGTGGACGAGCCGGGCCGCGGCGCCGTTGATCCCGATGATCCCGCTGCCGCGCGGCCCGGTGATGACGTAGGTCTCCAGACGGGCGCCGTTGTTGATGTCCACGATGTGTACGAGTTCGCCCGCGACCAGGTCCGCGGCCTCCATCAGATCCTCGTCGACCGTCACCGAGCCCACGTAGTGCAGGTTGCACTGGGTCACGGTGGCTCGATGGATCTTCGACTTCAGCATGGTGCGCTGCATTGTTGGTCCTCTCATGTCACACGGTGGCGGCGTTACGGCGCGAGGTCACCGGACGCGCCGGACGCCGCCCGCTCGATCATGGCGGCGAGTTCGTGCCGGCGGTTCCCGGTGCTCCGGCGGAAGTCGTGGACCACCTTCGCCACGGTCTCCCGCGGCTGCTCCTGGCTGAGCTTGAACATGCTGTCGACGTTCTGGACCTCGATCTCGAACCCGCGGATTCCGGGCAGGAGGCGCTCGAAGTAGTCGAGGGACCCGGTCATGTCCCACCCGGTGCCGACCTCCCGCTCGAAGGCGCGCACGGTGGCACGCACGATCTTCCTCAGGGCGTCGGGATCCTCGATCACCTGCAGCGTGCCGTGCACGTGAACGGAGGTGAAGTCCCAGGTCGGAGCTGCGGGCACCTGCTCGTAGACCGTGGGCGAGACATAGGAGTCGGGCCCCTGGAAGACGAGCAGGGCGTGCTCGGCCTCCGACAGCGCCTTCCAGTGGGGATTGAGCAGGTTCATGTGTCCGAGGATCCGCCGGCCGACGAGGTCCTCCCCGGGTGCCTGGGCACCGTCCAGCTCCTCGGCGAGGAGCACGGGAACGTGTGTGGCCCAGGGGTGCTGGGGGCCGTTGGTGACCAGGAGGGCCAGGGGATTGGAGCGGATCAGTTCGCGGGTCCAGGACGGGTCTTGTGGCCGGTACTGCTCAGGAACGTACATCGCTGAAGCCCTTCGACATCCTTCGTTCGGTCAGCTCGGGATCCGTGTCCGGGGAGCGCCCGGCCACGGAGAGGACGATCTCGCCGGCCCTGACGGCTGTGGTCGACAGCAGCGAGGACGACAGGCCGTGTGTGTGTTCAGTGCCGCCCTGCAGGTAGATCCCGCATTCCACCGAGCCCTCGGTCACGACCTGGTGGTCGCGCTGGACGTGCAGGAGACCGGAGGAGTCCCGCTTGCAGAGGGAGGCCGCCGGGCCGAGCACCGCGAGCGGATCCATCGGCCGGTAGCCGGTCGCGAAGACCACCAGATCGGTGTCGAGGTCGGTTTCCTCCCCGGTGGGCAGGTGCTCCAGCCGGAGCCGGACCCGGTCGGGTTCGGAAACGACCTGCTTCACTTCCGTCATGTGGCGGATGTGCAGGCGCGGAACACCGCGGACGGACTCCCGGTAGACCCGGCCGAAAAGGTCGTCGATGACCTCCGGGTCGACCACCGAGTAGTTCGTGTTCGCGTGGTAGTGGAAGAACTTCTGCTGCACGTGCGGGGGTGCGGAGAAGAATTCGTCGACGGCTTCCGGGTCGAAGACGCGGTTGGCGAAGGGCGAGTCGTCGGCGGGGCTGTAGCCGTAGCGCGAGAAGACCGCGTGGACATCGGCGCGGGGGAATCTGTCGTGCAGGTGTCCGGCTATCTCCGCGGCGCTCTGGCCGGCGCCGATGACCGTACACACCGACGGGTCCGAGGGGAGCGCCGCCAGCCGGTTCAGAAATTCCGAGCTGTGCCAGAGGCGTTCCGTGCCCTCCAGCCCGAGCGGCAGGGTGGGAACGATGCCGCTGGCGATCACCAGGTTGCGGGTCCGCTGCACGATCACCGTGTCCGGGTCGTCGCCGTCGCGCGAGACCACGTCCAGGAAGACGATCCTGCCGCCCTCCTCGACAGGGCGGACCTCGACCACCTCGGCACCGTAGCGGACGAGCTCCTCGAACTGCGCGGCCACCCATTCCAGATAGTCGTGGAACTCGATGCGCAGTGGGAAGAGCGTCTTGTGGTTGATGAACTGAACCAGTCGACCGCGCTGGTGAAGGTACATCAGGAAGGTGTACCGGCTCTGCGGGTTCCGCATGGTGGCCAGATCCTTGAGGAAGCTGACCTGCATCGTCGCCTCGTCGAGCAGCATGCCCTTGTGCCATCCGAAGGCCTGCTTGCGTTCGATGAACCCGGCGCGCAGAGGGGAGTCCGGGGTGGCCGCGTTGTGCTCGTCGACCGCCACGGCCAAGGCCAGATTGGAGGGCCCGAAACCCACTCCCAGAATGTCGAAAACTGGACCGCTGTACGTCGTCTTCGGTTGCATTTGGTGTTCTTATCCCGTTCCTGGGCGCTACCGTGCGCGGAATAAATCCAGGGTTCCCTTGTTGGGAAGATATCTCCGCACACGTTCGGGGTGGACGTCAAGGAGGGCTCCCCGGCTATCGGCGGGTCTGTACAGTTGCCCGGATTCTTACAGTTGCCCGGCCCTTACGGTTGAACAGGGCTTCTTGACAGGGTTCTGGCCGCTGGTGAGGATCACCGAGTATGCCTGTTCTGGCGCGAACGTCTTGCCGGCGCGGGTGCTCCGTTGTCGAACCTCCAAGTAAAGGCACTCGAAGCCGGTGGACGATCAGTGCGATCGCCGCGGTTCTCTTCGGCCTGCTCGCATTACCGACCCGAGTCATTTCCGGTTCAGGCTTGAGATCAGTCAGTGAATCTCGGCTTCCGCGCCTGGACGCTCGTCGCCTCTCCTGTGGAGTCTTCATGACCACCCCTGACAAGCGGTTCGCTGAGACCCTCCGCCCCGATGCCGACGGGGGCGTGCCCGTAGCACCCGGCGCACAGGACCGGCTGCTGTCCGACCTGGGTGGAAACCGGCGGGACGACATCGAAGACGCCACCGTGCCGCAGCTGTTCGAGGCTCAGGTCGAAGCGACCCCGCAGGCGCTCGCGCTGGAGGACGGTGGCCGCTCCTTCACCTACGCCGAGCTCAACGCGCAGGCGAACCGGATCGCGCACTGGCTCATCTCACGCGGCATCGCTCCCGGGCAGCTGGTCGGTGTGGCCCTCCCCCGGTGCGCCGAGCAGATCACCGTGATCCTGGGCATCACGAAGGCGGGTGCCGCCTACCTGCCCGTGGACCCGGGATACCCGGCCGAGCGCATCGACTTCATGCTCACTGACGCCAAGCCGGCCCTGCTGCTGACCACGGCCTCCCTGGCCGCAAGCCTGTCCGTCGCCGATGCTGAGACGGTCCCGGTCGAGATGCTTCCCGGGCTGCTGCGCGAGCAGGCCACCGGCAATCCCACCGATGCCGACCGCCGTGCGCCGCTCACCGCCGCGGGTCTTGCCTACACCATCTACACGTCCGGTTCCACCGGCCGGCCCAAGGGCGTGGCTGTCACCCACACCGGGCTCGCCAGCCTCACCGCCGCGCTGACCGACCGCTGTGCGGCAGGTCGGGGCAGCAGGATCCTGCAGCTCGCCTCGCTCGGCTTCGACGCCTCCGTCTCGGAGATATTCCTCGCGCTGACGTCCGGCGCCGCCCTCGTCCTGACCGACGCCGACAGCCTGGCCGGCCACGAGCTCATGCGGATCATGGCCGACCGCCGGATCACCCATGCCTTCATCACCGCCTCGGTGCTGGAGACGCTCCCGGTGGGAAGCGAGTCGGCCCTGTCCGGACTCGGCACCCTGACCATGATCGGCGAGGCGGTTCCGCCGGAGCTGGTGGAACGCTGGTCGCCGGGCCGTCGGATGATAAATGCCTACGGGCCGACGGAGTGCACCGTGTACGCGACGGCGAGCGGGGCCCTGTCCGGCCGTCAGGTGCCCATCGGACGGCCGCTGTTCAACACTCGGGTGTACGTTCTCGACGCCCGGCTCCAGCCGGTCGCCGCGGGCGGGGACGGCGAGCTCTACATCGCGGGAAAGGGCGTCGCCCGTGGCTACCTGAACCGGCCCGGTCTGAGTGCCGAGCGGTTCGTGGCGGATCCGTTCGGTGCGGCGGGGGACCGGATGTACCGCACGGGTGACCTGGTGCGGTGGAACCGGGAGGGTGAGCTGGAGTACCTGGGCCGTAGCGACGACCAGGTGAAGATCCGCGGATTCCGGATCGAGCCCGGAGAGATCGAGGCGGTGCTCCAGGAGCAGCCCGGCGTCTCCCAGGCCGTGGTCGTCGCTCGCCGGGACCAGCCCGGCGGTGCCCGCCTCGTGGCGTACGCGGTACCGGTGACGGCCGCCGGCTTCTCCTCGGAGCGGATCCGGGAGCAGCTGCGAAGCGTTCTTCCCGCCCACATGGTTCCTGCGGTTGTCGTGGCGCTGGACCGGATGCCGATGACGCCGAACGGGAAGATCGACCGCAGGGCCCTTCCCGCACCCGACTACACCCTGACGGGCACCGGACGCGCTCCGCGCACGCCGCAGGAGCAGATCCTGTGCACGGCGTTCGCCGAGATCCTGGGCGTGTCCGGGGTCGGGGTCGACGACAGCTTTTTCGACCTGGGCGGCCATTCGCTGCTGGCCACCCGTCTGATCAGCCGGATCCGGACGGCACTCGGCGTGGAGATCCCGCTGCGAACCGTGTTCGACGCGCCCACCGCGGAAGCGCTCGCCCGCCGGCTGGCCGACCACGCCGGAGAACTGCGCCGCGCACTCGAACCGGTGGACCGGCCGCAGGTGCTGCCGCTGTCCTACGCCCAGGAGCGGCTGTGGTTCCAGCACAAGCTCGAAGGCCCCTCCGCCACCTACAACATCGTGCTCGCCCTGCGGCTGACCGGCGACCTGGAGCAGCAGGCGCTGCAGGGTGCCATCGACGACGTGGTCGCGCGCCACGAGGCTCTGCGCACCGTCTTCGAGGAGGGTGGCGGCCGTCCCAGCCAGCGCGTCCTCACTCCCGACCAGGCTCGCGCCAGGCTGTACGTCCAGCAGGTCGATCAGGCCGGTCTCACGCCGGCCATGAACCGGGCCGCCCGGTACGAGTTCGACCTTTCCGGCCAAGTGCCGCTGCGCGTGGAGCTGCTGACCGTCAGCCCGACGGATTCGGTGCTGATGCTGGTGCTGCACCACATCGCCGGTGACGGCTGGTCGCTCGCGCCGCTGGCCCGCGACCTGATCGCGGCCTACACCGCCCGCCTGACGGGTGCCGAGCCGGACTGGCCGCAGCTGCCGGTGCAGTACGCCGACTACACGCTCTGGCAGCGTGATCTGCTCGGTGACGACAGCGACCCGGAGAGCGCCTTCAGCCGCCAGTACGGCTACTGGGCTGAGCAGTTGGCCGGTCTGCCGGAGCAGGTCACCGTCCCCACCGACCGGCCCCGCCCCGCCGTCGCCAGCTATGAGGGCGACACCAGCGCCTTCAGCCTCGACGCGGAGCTGCACCGGGACCTCGTCGAGCTGGCCCGTTCCACCGGCAGTACGTTGTACATGGTGCTGCAGGCCTCCGTGGCCGCCCTGCTGACCCGCCTCGGCGCCGGGACCGACATCCCGATCGGCAGCGGCGTGGCCGGGCGCACCGACGAGAGCCTCGACGACCTGGTCGGCTTCTTCGTCAACACGTTCGTCCTGCGGACCGACACGGCGGGCGACCCGGCCTTCGCGGACCTGCTCGGGCAGGTCCGCCGGACCAGCCTGGACGCCTACGCGCACCAGGACGTCCCGTTCCAGTACCTGGTGGAGAAGCTCAACCCGCTGCGATCCAATGCGCACCACCCGCTCTTCCAGGTCGCGCTCGTCCTCCAGAACAACGAGGAGGCTCACTTCGACCTGCCCGGCCTGCAGGCGGATTCCGAGACCTGGGGCACCGGCACAGCGCGCTTCGACGCGTTCATCAGCATGTACGAGAGCCACGACCCCGATGGCACGCCCAAGGGCATGTCCGGCACGGTCGAGTTCGCGACGGACCTGTACGACCGGTCGACGATCGAGGCGCTGATCGCTCGCTGGACTCGGCTGTTGAAGGCGGTGACCGCCGATCCGTCCCGGCCGATCGGCTCGCTGGACTTCCTCACCGAGGGTGAGGAGGCCCGGCTCCGGGGCTGGGCGACCATGTCCCGGCCCGAGGTCGAGGACTCGACCCTGCCCGGGCTGTTCGAGGCCAGGGTGGCGGTCGCGCCGGACGCGGTGGCGGTGGACGGGGCTGATGTCTGCTGGACGTACCGGGAGTTGAACGCGCGGGCGAACCAGATCGCGCACTGGCTGATCTCGCGCGGCATCGGGGCCGAGGACCTGGTCGGTGTGGTGCTGCCGCGCAGTGCTGATCAGGTCGCGGTGATCCTGGGCGTCGTGAAGGCGGGCGCGGGTTATCTGCCGGTGGATCCGGAGTACCCGTCCGAGCGCATCACCTACATGCTCGCGGATGCCGCTCCCGCCCTGTTGCTCACCACGGGGCGGCTGGCGGAGGAGTTGCCGGAGGGGCTGGCGGTCGAGGAGCTGGCCGGGGTCTGGGACGGGCAGCCGGCGAGCGATCCGACGGATGCGGAGCGGGTCGCGCCGCTCACCCCGGCGAACACCGCCTACGTCATCTACACCTCGGGTTCCACGGGCCGGCCCAAGGGCGTCACCGTCACGCACACGGGTCTGGCATCCCTGGTGGTGACGCATCTGGAGCGGTTCGCGGTGACCGCGGGCAGTCGGGTGCTGCAGTTCGCCTCGCCGGGTTTCGATGCCGCGGTGTGGGAGCTGGTGATGGCGCTGGCGACCGGTTCGGTGCTGGTGGTGGCGGGGTCGCAGCGGTTGGTGGGTGAGGAGCTGGGCCGGGTGCTGGCCGAGCGGCGGGTCACGCATGTGACGCTCCCGCCGTCGGTGTTGGCGACCTTGCCGGCGGGTAGCGAGTCCGTGCTGTCCGACCTGGGCACGATCGTGGTGGCTGGTGAGGCGTGCGCGCCGGAGCTGGTCGAGCGGTGGTCGGTGGGCCGTCGGATGATCAACGCGTACGGTCCGACGGAGTCGACAGTGGACGTCACGGCCAGTGAGCCGCTGTCGGGTGCCCATGTCCCGATCGGGCGGCCTGTGGTCAACACCCGGGTGTATGTGCTGGATGAGTATCTGCGGCCGGTGCCGCAGGGTGTCGCGGGTGAGTTGTATGTGGCGGGTCGGGGTTTGGCGCGTGGTTATCTGGGGCGTGCGGGTCTGTCGGCGGAGCGGTTTGTGGCGGATCCGTTCGGTGCGGCGGGTGGCCGGATGTATCGCACGGGTGACCTGGTGCGGTGGAACCGGGAGGGTGAGCTGGAGTACCTGGGTCGTAGTGACGATCAGGTGAAGATCCGTGGGTTCCGGATCGAGCCGGGTGAGGTCCAGTCGGTGCTGGCGCGGCATGCCGAGGTGGCGCAGGCGGTGGTGGTTCCGCGTGAGGACCAGCCCGGCGATGTGCGTCTGGTGGCCTACGTCGTTCCGGGGACCGGTGGTGGTGCCGATGTGGGTGCCGGTGCTGGTGAGCAGGTTGAGGACTGGCGGGAGTTGTATGACTCGTTGTACGAGGGTTCGGCCGCGTCGTTGGGTGAGGATTTCGCGGGGTGGAACAGCTCGTACACGGGTGAGGCGATCCCGTTGGAGGAGATGCGGGAGTGGCGTGCGGCGACGGTGGAGCGGATCCGTTCCTTCGCGCCGCGGCGGGTGCTGGAGATCGGTGTCGGTTCCGGTCTGCTGATGGCGCCGCTGGCGGAGGAGGTCGAGGCCTACTGGGGCACTGATCTGTCGCAGCCGGTGGTGACCCGGTTGGTGGGGCAGGTCGCGGAGCGGGGCTGGGAGCACGTCCAGCTGCGCTGCCGGCCGGCGGAGGACTTCACGGGGCTGCCCGTCGGTTACTTCGACACGATCGTGATCAACTCGGTCGCGCAGTACTTCCCGAACCGGGAGTACCTCACCTCGGTTCTGCGTCAGGCGCTGGAGTTGCTGGCGGACGGTGGCCGGGTCCTGTTGGGTGACATCCGTCATCTGGGACAGCTGCGGATGTTCCAGACGGCCATCCATGCCCCGAATGCCGCCGGCAGCGCTCAGCTCCATGCTTCGGTGGAGCACGCCCTGGTGGTGGAGAAGGAACTGCTGGTCCACCCGGACTACTTCACCGCTCTTGCCGCCGAGTGCGGTGCGGGTGTGGACATCCGCCTCAAGCGTGGTGAGGCGCACAACGAGCTGACCCGCCACCGTTACGAGGTCGCCCTTCACAAGGGTGCGGGGGCGTTGACGGATCTGGCCGGCCTGCCGGTGGTGCGGTGGGGGAGCGACCTCACGACCTTGGAGCAGCTCGGGGAGCGGCTGGCCGAAGGCGGCCTTCGTGTGGTGGGTGTTCCCGACGCGCGTCTGTCGGGCGAGTCTGCTGCCGTCGAGGCGCTGGACGCCGGTGAGGACCTGGACGCGGTGCGGTCGGTGCTCGGCTCTGTGGCCGGGATCGATCCGGAGGCCTTCCACCGGTGGGCCGAGGGTCTCGGGTTGCGGGCGGTGGTCACGTGGAGTGCCGACCTTCCGGGCGGATTCGACGCGGTCCTGCTGGACGCGGCGGACACCCGGGCGGTGACCGGTGTCTACCGGTCCTCCGGTGGTGGTTCCGCTCTGACGAACTCCCCGGCCCGGGCCCGGACGAGCGGGGCGCTGGTGACGGCGCTGCGGCAGGTGCTGCAGGCGCAGTTGCCGGAGTACATGGTCCCGTCGGCGATCGTCACCCTGGACCGCATTCCGCTGACGCCGAACGGCAAGATCGACCGCAAGGCCCTTCCCGCACCGGAGTACACGTCCGCGGGTGGTGGCCGCGCACCGCGCACACCGCAGGAGGAGATCCTCTGCACCCTGTTCGCGGAGATCCTCGGCCTGTCGAGTGTCACGGTGGACGACGACTTCTTCGCGCTCGGCGGTCACTCCCTGCTGGCGACCCAGCTCTCCAGCAGGATCCGGGCCACTCTCGGCACCGAGATGCCCCTCCAGGCGCTCTTCGAGGCGCCCACGGTTGCCAAGCTCTCCGTGCGGCTGGACGAGGGGGCGACGCGTCCGGCTCTCGTCGCGCTGCCCCGGCCGGAGGTGCTGCCGCTGTCCTTCGCCCAGCAGCGGCTGTGGTTCCTGCACCAGCTGGAAGGTCCCTCCGCCACTTACAACATGCCGCTCGCCCTGCGGCTGACGGGTGACCTGGACCGGCCGGCGCTGCGGGAGGCCATCAACGACGTCATCGCACGCCACGAGGCGCTGCGCACGGTCTTCGAGGACGTCGACGGGCAGCCCCGCCAGCGCGTTCTCGACCCGGAGCAGGCCCGCATCGAGCTGCCGGTCCAGCGGGTCGAGCAGGCCGACGTCGCCCGGGCGCTGGATCGGGCCGCCCGCTATGAGTTCGACCTGTCCTCGCAGATTCCGCTGTCCGCCGACTTGTTCGTGACCGGTTCCGCTGAGGCGGTGCTGATGCTGGTGCTGCACCACATTGCCGGTGACGGCTGGTCCATGGGCCGGCTGGCCCAGGACCTGGTGGCCGCGTACTCCGCCCGACTGGCGGGCGCCGGCCCGGACTGGCCGCAGCTTCCGGTGCAGTACGCCGACTACACCCTGTGGCAGCGCGACCTGCTCGGTGACGACACTGATCCCGACAGCCTGTTCGCCCGCCAGCAGCAGTACTGGACCGGGCAGTTGGCCGGTCTTCCGGAGCAGGTCACCGTCCCCGCCGACCGGCCCCGCCCCGTGGTGGCCGGCTACGCGGGTGACGTGAGCACTTTCGGCATCGACGCGGAGCTGCACCAGGCGCTGTCCGAGCTGGCCCGTTCGACCGGCACCACCATGTTCATGGTGCTGCAGGCGTCCTTCGCCGCTCTGCTGACCCGTCTCGGCGCCGGAACGGACATCCCGCTCGGCGCACCGATCGCCGGACGCACCGACGAGAACCTCGACCAGCTCATCGGCTTCTTCGTCAACACCCTGGTGCTGCGCACGGACACGGCGGGCAACCCGTCCTTCACCGACCTGCTGGCACAGGTCCGCCGGAGCAACCTGGAGGCCTACGCCCACCAGGACATCCCGTTCGAGCACCTGGTGGAGAAGCTCAACCCGCACCGCTCCTCCAGCCACCACCCGCTGTTCCAGATCTCCCTGGGACTCCAGAACACCCAGCAGCCGAACTTCCAACTGTCCGGATTGCAGGCGGACAGTGAGATCTGGCCCACCGGAACCTCGATGTTCGACCTGGCCATCACGGTGGGCGAGGAGCATGGCTCGAACGGCGCACCTTCGGGGATCAGTGGCTTCGTCGAGTTCGCGACGGACCTGTACGACCGGTCGACGATCGAGGCGTTGACCGAGCGTTGGGCCCGGCTGTTGAAGGCGGTCTCCGCCGATCCGTCCCGGCCGATCGGCTCGCTGGACTTCCTCACCGAGGGTGAGGAGGCCCGGCTCCGGGACTGGGTGACCACGTTCCGGCCCGAGGTCGAGGAAGCGACGCTGCCCGGGTTGTTCGAGGCCAGGGTGGCGGTGGCGCCGGACACGGTGGCGCTGGAGGCCGGCGATGCGACCTGGACGTATGCGGAGCTGAACGCGCGTGCCAACCGGATCGCGCACTGGCTGATCGGCCGGGGCATCGGGGCTGAGGACCTGGTCGGGCTGGCGCTGCCGCGCGGTGCGGAACTGTTCGCGGCGATCCTGGGTGTGGTGAAGGCGGGTGCCGGTTACCTGCCGGTCGACCCGGACTACCCGGCGGATCGCATCGCGTACATGCTCGCGGATGCCGCTCCCGCCCTGCTGCTCACGACCGGGCGGCTGGCGGAGGAGTTGCCGGAGGGTCTGGCGGTCGAGGAGCTGGCCGGGGTCTGGGACGGGCAGCCGGCGAGCGATCCGACGGATGCGGAGCGGGTTGCGCCGCTCACCCCGGTGAACACCGCCTACGTGATCTACACCTCGGGTTCCACGGGTCGGCCCAAGGGCGTCACCGTTACGCACACGGGTCTGGCCTCGCTGGCCTCCACGCTGGTCGAGCGCTGCCGTACCACTGACCGGAGCCGGGTGGTGCAGCTGGCCTCGCCCAGCTTCGACGCCTCGGTCCTGGAACTGCTGATGGCCCTCAGTGGCGGCGGCACCCTCGTCGTGCCCCCGCCGGGCCGTCTGGCGGGGGAGGATCTGGCCAGGGTCCTGGCGGACCGGCGGATCACCCACGCGTTCATCCCGCCGTCCGTCCTGGCCACCCTCCCGGCCCAGGCGCCCAGCACGCTCACCGAGCTCTCCGGCCTCATCGTCGGCGCCGAGGCGTGCCCGCCGGAGCTGGTCGAACGGTGGTCGCCGGGCCGTCGGATGATCAACGCCTATGGGCCGACGGAGTCGACCGTGGCCGCCACGGTCAGTGAGCCACTGGCGGGTACGTACATTCCGATCGGGCGGCCGGTGGCCAACACCCGGGTCCATGTGCTGGACGAGTACCTCCGGTTGGTGCCCCCGGGTGTCGCCGGCGAGCTGTACGTCGCGGGTCGGGGTCTGGCGCGTGGCTATCTGGGGCGTGCGGGTCTGTCGGCGGAGCGGTTCGTGGCGGATCCGTTCGGTGCGGCGGGCGACCGGATGTACCGCACGGGTGACCTGGTGCGGTGGAACCGGGACGGTGAGCTGGAGTATCTCGGCCGGGTCGATGACCAGGTGAAGATCCGCGGGTTCCGGATCGAGCCCGGCGAGGTCCAGGCCGCGCTCACGCGGATGCCCGGGGTCGCGCAGGCCCTGGTGGTTCCGCGTGAGGACCAGCCCGGTGACACCCGTCTGGTGGCCTACGTCGTTCCGGAGCCGGAGCGCGGTGTGTCCACCGAGGAGGTCCGCGACCGTCTGCGGCAGCAGATGCCGGACTACATGGTCCCGGCGGCCGTCGTGGCGCTGGACCGGATGCCGGTGACCGCGAACGGGAAGATCGACCGCAAGGCCCTGCCGGCCCCGGTCTACACCGCGGCGGGCGCCGGGCGTGCCGCCCGCACGCCGCAGGAGGAGATCCTCAGCGCGGCGTTCGCCGAGATCCTCGGCCTGTCGAGTGTCGGGGTCGACGACAGCTTCTTCGACCTGGGCGGTCACTCGCTGCTGGCCACCCGTCTGATCAGCCGGATACGCAGGGCACTGGGCGTGGAGATCCCGCTGCGCGCGATCTTCGAGGCGTCGACCGTGGCGCAGCTCGCGCGTCGGCTGGCCGACCACGCGGGCGAGCTGCGCCCGGCGCTGGTGCCGGTCGCGCGGCCGCAGGTGCTGCCGCTGTCCTACGCCCAGGAGCGGTTGTGGTTCCTGCACAAGCTGGAAGGCCCTTCGGCCACCTACAACATGGCCTTCGCCCTGCGTCTCACGGGTGATCTCGACCCCCAGGTGCTGCAGGACGCCATCAACGACGTCATCGCCCGCCACGAGGCGCTGCGCACCGTCTTCCGGGAGGTCGACGGTCAGCCCGGCCAGCACGTCCTCACCCCCGACCGGGCCCGGGTCGCCCTGCAGACCGTCGCCACGGACGAAGACCGGCTGAGCGACCAGCTCCACCAAGCCGCCCAGCACGAGTTCAGGCTGTCGGGCCAGGTACCCCTGAGCGCCCGCTTGTTCAGCCTCAGCCCGACCGATTCGGTGCTGATGCTGATCGTCCACCACATCGCGGCGGACGGCTGGTCCATGGCCCCACTGGCCCGCGACCTGATCGCGGCCTACACCGCCCGCCTGACGGGTGCCGAGCCGGACTGGCCGCAGCTGCCGGTGCAGTACGCCGACTACACCCTGTGGCAGCGTGCGCTGCTCGGTGACGACGGCGACCCGGAGAGCGCGTTCAGTCGCCAGAACGGTTACTGGGCTGAGCAGTTGGCCGACCTGCCGGAGCAGGTCACCTTCCCCACCGACCGGCCCCGCCCCGCCGTCGCCGGCAACTCGGGTGACACCATCGCCTTCGGTCTCGACGCGGACCTGCACCGGGACCTCGCCGAGCTGGCCCGCAGCACCGACACGACCGTTTTCATGGTGCTGCAGGCCTCCCTCGCCGTCCTCATGACCCGTCTCGGCGCCGGTACGGACATCCCGATCGGTTCTCCGATCGCCGGGCGTACCGACGAGAACCTCGACGACCAGGTGGGCTTCTTCGTCAACACCCTGGTCCTGCGGACCGACACGGCCGGCGGCCCGGCCTTCACGGACCTTCTGGCGCAGGTCCGCCGGGCCACCCTGGCCGCCTACGCGCACCAGGACGTCCCGTTCCAGCACCTGGTGGAGAAGCTCAACCCGCACCGCTCCGCTTCGCACCACCCGCTCTTCCAGGTCATGCTGGCTCTGCAGAACAACGAGCAGGCCGACTTCCAGCTTCCCGGGCTGCGAGTCAGCCCCGAGCCGATTCCCACCGGCACCGCGCGATTCGACGTGTTCATCACTGTCGGCGAGGAGCATGGCGAAGACGGCGCGCTTGCGGGAATCAACGGGTTCGTCGAGTTCGCGACGGAACTGTACGACCGGTCGACCATGGAGGTCATGGCCGAGCGGTGGGCACGCCTGCTGCGGGCCGTCGTTGCCGATCCGCAGCTGACCGTCGACACGGTCGAGATCCTCGACCAGGTCGAGCGCCGGCGCATCCTCAGCGAATGGAACGACACCGCCGCCGAGGTGCCGTCCGCCACGCTGCCCGGGTTGTTCGAGGCCAGGGTGGCGGTGGCGCCGGACGTGGTGGCGTTGGAGGCCGGGGATGAGACGTGGACGTATGCGGAGTTGAACGCGCGGGCGAATCAGGTCGCGCATTGGCTGATCGGCCGGGGTGTCGGGGCTGAGGATCTGGTCGGTGTGGCGTTGCCGCGCGGTGTCGAGCAGGTCGCGGTGATCCTGGGTGTGGTGAAGGCGGGCGCGGGTTATCTGCCGGTGGATCCGGAGTACCCGGCGGATCGCATCGCGTACATGCTCGCCGATGCGGCTCCCGTGCTGCTGCTCACCGCTGCGGGACGGGCGGAGGAGTTGCCGGACGGTCTGGCCGTCGAGGAACTGGCCGCGGTCTGGGACGGGCAGCCGGTCACCGATCCGACGGACGCGGACCGGGTCGCACCGCTGAGGGCGGCGAACACCGCCTACACGATCTATACCTCGGGTTCCACGGGTCGGCCCAAGGGTGTCACTGTCGCGCATACGGGTCTGGCGTCGTTGGTCGCCACGCTGGTCGAGCGTTGCGCTCTTGGTGAGGGCAGTCGTGTGCTGCGGTTCACCTCGGCGAGTTTCGATGTCTCGGTCATCGAGTTGATGCTCGGGTTTGCCGTGGGGGCCACGTTGGTGGTGCCGCGGGTTTCCTTGCTGGCGGGTGAGGAGCTGGGCCGGGTGCTGGCCGAGCGGCGGATCAGTCATGTGTTCCTGCCGCCGTCGGCTCTGGCGAGTCTGCCGTCCGGTACTGAGGGTGCGTTGCCTGATCTGGGCACCGTCGTGGTGGCGGGTGAGGCGTGCCCGCCCGATCTGGCGGAGCGGTGGTCGGTGGGGCGTCGGATGATCAACGCTTATGGGCCGACCGAGACCACCGTCTATGCGTCGACCGGTGGTCCGTTGTCCGGGCCGAGGGTTCCGATCGGGCGGCCTGTGGTCAACACCCGGGTGTATGTGCTGGATGAGTATCTGCGGCCGGTGCCGCAGGGTGTCGCGGGTGAGTTGTATGTGGCGGGTCGGGGTCTGGCGCGTGGTTATCTGGGGCGTGCGGGTCTGTCGGCGGAGCGGTTCGTGGCGGATCCGTTCGGTGGTGCCGGGGGCCGGATGTATCGCACGGGTGACCTGGTGCGGTGGAACCGGGACGGTGAGCTGGAGTACCTGGGTCGTAGTGATGATCAGGTGAAGATCCGTGGGTTCCGGATCGAGCCGGGTGAGGTCCAGTCGGTGCTGGCGCGGCATGCCGAGGTGGCGCAGGCGGTGGTGGTTCCGCGTGAGGACCAGCCCGGTGACACCCGTCTGGTGGCCTATGTCGTTCCGGGGGCCGGTGGTGGTGCCGACGTCGGTGCCGGTGAGCAGGTTGAGGACTGGCGGGAGTTGTACGACTCGCTGTACGAGGGTTCGGCCGCGTCGTTGGGTGAGGATTTCGCGGGGTGGAACAGCTCGTACACGGGTGAGGCGATCCCGTTGGAGGAGATGCGGGAGTGGCGTGCGGCGACGGTGGAGCGGATTCGTTCCTTCGCGCCGCGGCGGGTGTTGGAGATCGGTGTCGGTTCGGGTCTGCTGATGGCGCCGCTGGCGGGGGAGGTCGAGGCCTACTGGGGCACCGATCTGTCGCAGCCGGTGGTGACCCGGCTGGTGGGGCAGGTCGCGGAGCGGGGCTGGGAGCACGTCCAGCTGCGCTGCCGGCCGGCGGAGGACTTCACGGGGCTGCCCGCCGGTTACTTCGACACGATCGTGATCAACTCGGTTGCGCAGTACTTCCCGAACCGGGAGTACCTGACCTCGGTTCTGCGTCAGGCGCTGGAGTTGCTGGCGGACGGTGGCCGGGTCCTGCTGGGTGACATCCGTCATCTGGGACAGCTGCGGATGTTCCAGACGGCCATCCATGCCCCGAATGCCGCCGGCAGTGCCCAGCTCCATGCTTCGGTGGAGCACGCCCTGGTGGTGGAGAAGGAACTGCTGGTCCACCCGGACTACTTCACCGCTCTCGCCGCCGAGTGCGGTGCGGGTGTGGACATCCGGATCAAGCGCGGTCAGGCGCACAACGAGCTGACCCGCCACCGTTACGAGGTCGCCCTCCACAAGAATCCGGCGGAGCTGACCGACGTTGCCGGTTCGGGCGACCAGGCCGGCCGGCCGATCCTGCACTGGGGGAGCGACCTCACGACCTTGGAGCAGCTCGGGGAGCGGCTTGCCGGTGGTGTGCCGCTGCGTGTGGTGGGTGTTCCCGACGCGCGTCTGTCGGGTGAGGCGGCTGCGGTCGAGGCGCTGGACGCGGGTGAGGGCCTGGAGGCGGTGCGGTCGGTGCTCGGCTCGGTGGCCGGGATCGATCCGGAGGCCTTCCACCGGTGGGCCGAGGGTCTCGGGTTGCGGGCGGTGGTCACGTGGAGTGCCGGTCTTCCGGGCGGGTTCGACGCGGTCCTGCTGGACACGGCGGACACCCGGGCGGTGACCGGTGTCTACCGGTCCTCCGGTGGTGGTTCCGCTTCTCTGACGAACTCCCCGGCCCGGGCGCGGACCAGCGGGGCGCTGGTGACGGCGCTGAGGCAGGTGTTGCAGGCGCAGTTGCCGGAGTACATGGTCCCGTCGGCGATCGTCACCCTGGACCGCATTCCGCTGACCCCGAACGGCAAGATCGACCGCAAGGCCCTTCCCGCACCGGAGTACACGTCCGCAGGTGGTGGCCGTGCACCGCGCACGCCGCAGGAGGAGATCCTCTGCACCCTGTTCGCGGAGATCCTCGGCCTGCCCGGCGTCGGGATCGACGGCGACTTCTTCGCGCTCGGCGGTCACTCCCTGCTGGCGACCCAGCTCTCCAGCAGGATCCGCGCCACCCTCGGCACCGAGATGCCCCTCCAGACACTCTTCGAGGCGCCCACGGTTGCCAGGCTCGCGCCGCGCCTGACCCGGAACAGCGAGCTGCGCCCGCCGCTCCTGCCCGCCACCCGGCCCAACCCCCTTCCCCTCTCCTTCGCCCAGCAGCGGCTGTGGTTCCTGCACCAGCTGGAAGGTCCCTCCGCCACTTACAACATGCCGCTCGCCCTGCGGTTGACCGGTGACCTGGACCGGCAGGTGCTGCGGGAGGCCATCAACGACGTCATCGCGCGGCACGAGGCGCTGCGCACGGTCTTCGAGGAGGTCGACGGGCAGCCCCGCCAGCGCGTTCTCGACCCCGAGCACGCCCGGATCGACCTGCGGATCGGTACCACGAGCGAGGACGGTCTCTCCCACCAGCTGCGTCAGGCCGCTCGGCACGAGTTCGACCTGTCGGTCCAGGTGCCGTTGCACGCCGAGCTGTTCACCGTCAGCCCGAGCGAGTCGGTGCTGATGCTGGTGCTGCACCACATCGCCGGTGACGGTTCGTCGCTCGCGCCGTTGGCCCGCGACCTGGTCGCCGCGTACTCCGCCCGACTGGAGGGTTCCGCGCCGCAGTGGCCGCAGCTTCCGGTGCAGTACGCCGACTACACGCTGTGGCAGCGCGACCTGCTCGGTGACGACACCGATCCCGACAGCCTGTTCGCCCGCCAACAGGATTACTGGGCCGGGCAGTTGGCCGGTCTTCCGGAGCAGGTCACCGTCCCCGCCGACCGGCCCCGCCCCGTGGTGGCCGGCTACGCGGGTGACGTGAGCACTTTCGGCATCGACGCGGAGCTGCACCAGGCGCTGTCCGAGCTGGCCCGTTCGACCGGTACCACCATGTTCATGGTGCTGCAGGCGTCCTTCGCCGCTCTGCTGACCCGTCTCGGTGCCGGCACGGACATCCCGCTCGGTGCACCGATCGCCGGACGCACCGACGAGAACCTCGACCAGCTCATCGGCTTCTTCGTCAACACCCTGGTGCTGCGCACGGATACGGCGGGCAACCCGCCCTTCACCGACCTGCTGGCGCAGGTCCGCCGGACGAGCCTGGAGGCCTACGCCCACCAGGACATCCCGTTCGAGCACCTGGTGGAGAAGCTCAACCCGCACCGCAGCACCACGCACCACCCCCTGTTCCAGGTCATGCTCGCCCTCCTCAACACCGAGCAGCCGGACTTCGAACTGCCCGACC
The DNA here is from genome assembly GCF_040609255.1 of Kitasatospora sp. NPDC004723. Classification (NCBI taxonomy): domain Bacteria; kingdom Bacillati; phylum Actinomycetota; class Actinomycetes; order Kitasatosporales; family Streptomycetaceae; genus Kitasatospora; species Kitasatospora sp. NPDC004723. Next base: position 38,897 of record NZ_JBEXJT010000034.1, read on the forward strand.
TGCAGGTCGCGGCAGACGGTGTCGCCATGGGCACGTCCAGGTTCGACATGTTCATCAACATGGGGGAGCACCGGGACGACAACGGCACCCCGGCCGGCATGTCCGGCACGGTCGAGTTCGCCACCGACCTCTACGACCGGTCGACGATCGAGGCGCTGACCGCACGCTGGATCCGACTGCTCAGGTCGATCGCCGCCGACCCGTCCCGGCCCATCGGATTCCTGGACGTCCTCACCCATGGTGAGGCTGCCCAGCTCCGGGACTGGGCGAGCATTCCGGGTGTGGGGATCGGTGCGGCCACGCTGTCGGAGCTGTTCCAGGCCCGGGTGCAGGCCACGCCCGACGCCATCGCCCTGGAGGCCGGGGACGCGGCTTGGACGTATGCGGAGCTGAACGCGCGTGCCAACCGGATCGCGCACTGGCTGATCGGCCGGGGCATCGGGGCGGAGCAGCTCGTCGGTGTGGCTCTGCCCCGCCGCATGGAGCAGCTCGCGGTGATCCTGGGCATCGCGAAGGCGGGCGCCGCCTACCTGCCGGTCGACCCGGACTACCCGGCGGATCGCATCGCGTACATGCTGGCCGATGCCGCTCCCGCCCTGCTGCTCACCACCGGGCGGCTGGCGCAGGAGTTGCCGGAGGGTCTGGCCGTCGAGGAGTTGGCCGGGGTCTGGGACGGGCAGCCGGCGAGCGATCCGACGGACGCGGACCGGGTCGCGCCGCTCACTCCGGCGAACACCGCCTACGTCATCTACACCTCCGGCTCCACCGGCCGGCCCAAGGGCACCGCCGTCCCCCATACCGGACTGGCCGGTGTCATCGCCAGCCTGATCGAGTGCTGCGCGACCGGTCCTGACAGTCGCGTCCTGCAACTGGCCTCCCCCAGCTTCGATGTCTCGATCATCGAGATCCTCATGGCCATCAGCCGTGGCGGCACCCTCGTCGTGCCCCAGCCCGGCCGCCTCGCGGGGGAGGAGCTTGCGCGCACTCTGGCCGACCGCCGCGTCACCCACGCGTTCATCCCGCCGTCGGCGCTGGCGAGCATGCCCGAGGCCACCGCGGCCTCGCTGCGCTACCTGCACACGGTGCTGGTAGCGGGCGAGGCGTGCCCGCCCGAGGTGGTGGAGCACTGGTCGCAGGGCCGCCAGATGATCAACCTGTACGGGACGACGGAGACGTTCGTCAGCTCCATCAGCTCACCGCTGGCGGGCAGGAACGTCACGATCGGGCGGCCGATCGTCCACACGCAGCTCTATGTGCTGGACGAGTACCTCCGGTTGGTGCCCCCAGGTGTCGCCGGGGAGCTGTACAGCGCCGGTACGGTCATGGCGCGTGGTTATCTGGGGCGTGCGGGTCTGTCGGCGGAGCGGTTCGTGGCGGATCCGTTCGGTGCGGCCGGAGGCCGGATGTACCGCACGGGTGACCTGGTGCGGTGGAACCGGGACGGTGAGCTGGAGTACCTCGGCCGTAGCGATGACCAGGTGAAGATCCGCGGGTTCCGAATCGAGCCCGGCGAGGTCCAGGCGGTGCTCACGCGGATGCCCGGGGTCGCGCAGGCCCTGGTGGTTCCGCGTGAGGACCAGCCCGGCGATGTGCGCCTGGTGGCCTACGTCGTTCCGGAACCGGAGCGCGGTGTGTCCACCGAGGAGGTCCGCGACCGTCTGCGGCAGCAGATGCCGGACTACATGGTCCCGGCGGCCGTCGTGGCGCTGGACCGGATGCCGGTGACCGCGAACGGGAAGATCGACCGCAAGGCCCTGCCGGCCCCGGTCTACACCGCGGCGGGCGCCGGGCGTGCCGCCCGCACGCCGCAGGAGGAGATCCTCAGCGCGGCGTTCGCCGAGATCCTCGGCCTGTCGAGCGTCGGGGTCGACGACAGCTTCTTCGACCTGGGCGGTCACTCGCTGCTGGCCACCCGTCTGATCAGCCGGATACGCAGGGCACTGGGCGTGGAGATCCCGCTGCGCGCGATCTTCGAGGCGTCGACCGTGGCGCAGCTCGCGCGTCGGCTGGCCGACCACGCGGGCGAACTGCGCCCGGCGCTGGTGCCGGTCGCGCGGCCGCAGGTGCTGCCGCTGTCCTACGCCCAGGAGCGGTTGTGGTTCCTGCACAAGCTCGAAGGCCCTTCGGCCACCTACAACATGGCCTTCGCCCTGCGTCTCACGGGTGATCTCGACCCCCAGGTGCTGCAGGACGCCATCAACGACGTCATCGCCCGCCACGAGGCGCTGCGCACCGTCTTCCGGGAGGTCGACGGACGGCCCGGCCAGCACGTCCTCACCCCCGACCGGGCCCGGGTCGCCCTGCACATCCAGCAGATCGACGAGGCCGACCTCACTCAGACGCTGAACCGGGCCGCGCGTCACGAGTTCGACCTGTCCGCACAGGTGCCGCTGGACGCCCGGCTGTACACCCTCAGTCCGACCGAGTCGGTACTGATGCTGATCATCCATCACATCGCTGCGGACGGCTGGTCGATGGCCCCCCTGGCCCGCGACCTCATCGCCGCCTTCACCGCTCGCCTGACCGGCGACGACCCCGACTGGCCGCAGCTGCCGGTCCAGTACGCCGACTACACCCTTTGGCAACGCCACCTTCTCGGCAAGGAGACCGACGTGACCAGCGTGTTCACCCGTCAGTACGAATACTGGGCCGAGCAGCTCGCTGGTTTGCCGGAGCAGGTCACCATCCCCACCGACCGGCCCCGCCCCGCCGTCGCCAGCTATGCCGGCGACGTCATCCGGCTGAGTCTTGACGCGGACCTGCACCGGGACCTCGCCGAGCTGGCCCGCAGCACCGACACGACCGTGTTCATGGTGCTGCAGGCCTCCATGGCCGCCCTGATGACCCGCCTCGGCGCCGGGACCGACATCCCGATCGGCAGCGGTATCGCCGGGCGTACCGACGAGAACGTCGACGACCTCATCGGGCTGTTCGTCAACTCGCTCGTGCTGCGCACCAGCACGGCTCGCAACCCCGTCTTCACCGATCTGCTCGCGCAGGTCCGCCAGACCAGCCTGGCCGCTCACGCGCACCAGGACATCCCGTTCCAGTACCTGGTGGAGAAGCTCAACCCGTACCGCTCCGCCGCGCACCACCCGCTCTTCCAGGTGGCCTTCGTGCTGCAGAACACCGAAGAGGCGGACTTCAAGCTGCCGGACCTCCAGGTCCGCCCGGAGGAGACGCGCACCAGCACCTCGCGCCTCGACGTGCTCATCAGCCTTGGCGAGGAGTACGACGTCGAGCGCGCTCCGACGGGAATCAGCGGCTTCATCGAGTTCTCGACCGACCTCTACGACCGGGCCACCATCCAGACGCTGATCGAGCGGTGGACGCAGTTGCTGCGGGCCGCGGTCGCGAACCCGTCCCACCGGATCGGTGCCCTGAACATCCTCACCCTGCGCGAACGCCTCGACCGGGTGGTCCAGTCCGAGCGGGCCGAGCAGCCGACGCTGCCAGAGCTCTTCCAGGCCCAGGTGGAGGCTTCGTCGGACGCCGTCGCGCTGGAAACCGGGGATCGCCTCCTCACCTACGGGGAGTTGAACGCGCGGGCGAACCAGATCGCGCACTGGCTGATCTCGCGCGGCATCGGGGCCGAGGACCTGGTCGGTGTGGTGCTGCCGCGCAGTGCGGATCAGATCGCGGTGATCCTGGGCATCGTGAAGGCGGGCGCGGGCTACCTGCCGGTGGATCCGGAGTACCCGTCCGAGCGCATCGCGTACATGCTCGCCGATGCGGCTCCCGTGCTGCTGCTCACCGGTGCGGGACGGGCGGAGGAGTTGCCGGGCGGTCTGGCCGTCGAGGAACTGGCCGCGGTCTGGGACGGGCAGCCGGTCACCGATCCGACGGACGCGGAGCGGGTCGCACCGCTGAGGGCGGCGAACACCGCCTACACGATCTACACCTCGGGTTCCACGGGCCGGCCCAAGGGCGTCGCCGTCACCCACACGGGTCTGGCGTCGTTGACGATGACGCATCTGGAGCGGTTCGCGGTGACCGCGGGCAGTCGGGTGCTGCAGTTCGCCTCGCCGAGCTTCGACGGCGCGGTGTGGGAGCTGGTGATGGCGCTGACGACCGGCTCGGTGCTGGTGGTGGCGGGGCCGCAGCGGTTGGTGGGCGAGGAGCTCGTCCGCGTGCTGGCCGAGCGGCGGATCACCCATGTGGCGCTCCCGCCCTCGGTGTTGGCGACGCTTCCTGCGGGCAGTGAGTCGGCGCTGTCCGACCTGGGCACGATCGTGGTGTCCGGTGAGGCGTGCCCGCCGGAGCTGGTCGAGCGGTGGTCGGTCGGCCGCCGCATGATCAACTCCTACGGTCCGACGGAGACGACGGTGGACGTCACGGCCAGTGAGCCGCTGTCGGGTACCCACGTCCCGCTCGGGCGGCCGGTGGTCAACACCCAGGTGTACGTGCTGGACGAGAATCTGGAACAGGCGCCGCAGGGTGTCGCGGGTGAGCTGTACGTCGCGGGTCGGGGTCTGGCGCGTGGTTATCTGCGGCGTGCGGGTCTGTCGGCGGAGCGGTTCGTGGCGGATCCGTTCGGTGGTGCCGGGGGCCGGATGTACCGCACGGGTGATGTGGTGCGGTGGAACCGGGACGGGGAGCTGGAGTACCTCGGCCGGGTCGATGACCAGGTGAAGATCCGTGGGTTCCGGATCGAACCGGGTGAGATCCAGTCGGTGCTGGCTCGGCATGCCGAGGTGGCGCAGGCGGTGGTGGTTCCGCGTGAGGACCAGCCCGGTGACATCCGCCTGGTGGCCTACGTCGTTCCGGAGGCCGATGGTGCCGACGTCGGTGCCGGTGAGCAGGTCGAGCACTGGCGGGAGTTGAACGACTCGCTGTACGAGGGTTCGGCCGCGTCGTTGGGTGAGGATTTCGCGGGGTGGAACAGCTCGTACACGGGTGAGGCGATCCCGTTGGAGGAGATGCGGGAGTGGCGTGCGGCGACGGTGGAGCGGATTCGTTCCTTCGCGCCGCGGCGGGTGCTGGAGATCGGTGTCGGTTCGGGTCTGTTGATGGCGCCGCTGGCGGGGGAGGTGGAGGCCTACTGGGGCACCGACCTGTCGCAGCCGGTGGTGACCCGGCTGGTGGGGCAGGTCGCGGAGCGGGGCTGGGAGCACGTCCAGCTGCGCTGCCTGCCGGCGGAGGACTTCACCGGGCTGCCCGCCGGCTACTTCGACACGATCGTGATCAACTCCGTCGCGCAGTACTTCCCGAACCAGGACTACCTCACCTCCGTCCTCACCCAGGCGTTCCACCTTCTGGCCGAGAGCGGACGGATCGTCCTGGGCGACATCCGCCACGTCGGACTGCTGCGCACCCTCCAGACCGCCGTGCAGGCGCCGAGGGCCGCCAGCGCCGAGCAGCTGCGTTCCGCGCTGGAGCACGCGTTGGTGGTGGAGAAGGAACTGCTGGTCCACCCGGACTACTTCACCGCCTTCGCCGCCACCCACCGTGCGGGTGTGGACATCCGCCTCAAGCGCGGTCAGGCGCACAACGAGCTGACCCGCCACCGCTACGACGTCACCCTCCACAAGAACCCGGCGGAGCTGACCGACGTTGCCGGTTCGGGCGACCAGGCCGGCCAGCCGGTCCTGCACTGGGGGAGCGACCTCACGACCTTGGAGCAGCTCGGGGAGCGGCTGGCCGAAGGCGGCCTTCGTGTGGTGGGTGTTCCCAACGCGCGTCTGTCGGGCGAGTCTGCTGCCGTCGAGGCGCTGGACGCCGGTGAGGACCTGGACGCGGTGCGGTCGGTGCTCGGCTCGGTGGCCGGGATCGATCCGGAGGCCTTCCACCGGTGGGCCGAGGGTCTCGGGTTCCGGGCGGTGGTCACGTGGAGTGCCGGTCTTCCGGGCGGGTTCGACGCGGTCCTGCTGGACGCGGCGGACACCCGGGCGGTGACCGGTGTCTACCGGTCCTCCGGTGGTGGTTCCGCTCTGACGAACTCCCCGGCCCGGGCGCGGACGAGCGGGGCGCTGGTGACGGTGCTGCGGCAGGTGTTGCAGGCGCAGTTGCCGGAGTACATGGTCCCGTCGGCGATCATCACCCTGGACCGCATTCCGCTGACGCCGAACGGCAAGATCGACCGCAAGGCCCTTCCCGCACCGGAGTACACGTCCACTGCCGGAGGCCGCGCACCGCGCACGCCGCAGGAGGAGATCCTGTGCGCGCTGTTCGCCGAGGTGCTGGGCGTGCCGGGTGTCACGGTGGACGACGACTTCTTCTCGCTCGGCGGTCACTCCCTGCTGGCGACCCAGCTCTCCAGCAGGATCCGGACCACCCTCGGCACCGAGATGCCCCTCCAGGCGCTCTTCGAGGCGCCCACGGTTGCCAAGCTCTCCGTGCGGCTGGACGAGGGGGCGACGCGTCCGGCTCTCGTCGCGCTGCCCCGCCCGGAGGTGCTGCCGCTCTCCTTCGCCCAGCAGCGGCTGTGGTTCCTGCACCAGCTGGAAGGCCCCTCCGCCACCTACAACATGCCGCTCGCCCTGCGGCTGACGGGTGACCTGGACCGGCAGGCGCTGCGGGAGGCCATCAACGACGTCATCGCACGCCACGAGGCGCTGCGCACGGTCTTCGAGGAGGTCGACGGGCAGCCCCGTCAGCGCGTTCTCGACCCCGAGCACGCCCGGATCGACCTGCGGATCGGCACCACGAGCGAGGACGGTCTCTCCCACCAGCTGCGTCAGGCCGCTCGGCACGAGTTCGACCTGTCGGTCCAGGTGCCGTTGCACGCCGAGTTGTTCACCGTCAGCCCGACGGATTCGGTGCTGATGCTGGTGCTGCACCACATCGCCGGTGACGGCTGGTCCATGGGCCGGCTGGCCCAGGACCTGGTGGCCGCGTACTCCGCCCGACTGACGGGTGCCGAGCCGGACTGGCCGCAGCTGCCGGTGCAGTACGCCGACTACACCCTGTGGCAGCGCGACCTGCTCGGTGACGACACCGATCCCGACAGCCTGTTCGCCCGCCAGCAGCAGTACTGGACCGGGCAGTTGGCCGGCCTGCCGGAGCAGGTCACCGTCCCCACCGACCGGCCCCGCCCCGTGGTGGCCGGCTACGCGGGTGACGTGAGCACCTTCGGCATCGACGCGGAGCTGCACCAGGCGCTGTCCGAGCTGGCCCGTTCCACCGGCACCACCATGTTCATGGTGCTGCAGGCGTCCTTCGCCGCTCTGCTGACCCGTCTCGGTGCCGGCACGGACATCCCGCTCGGCGCACCGATCGCCGGACGCACCGACGAGAACCTCGACCAGCTCATCGGCTTCTTCGTCAACACCCTCGTGGTACGCACGGACACGGCGGGCAACCCGTCCTTCACCGACCTGCTGGCGCAGGTCCGCCGGAGCAACCTGGAGGCCTACGCCCACCAGGACATCCCGTTCGAGCACCTGGTGGAGAAGCTCAACCCGCACCGCTCCTCCAGCCACCACCCGCTGTTCCAGATCTCCCTGGGACTCCAGAACACCCAGCAGCCGAACTTCGAATTGCCGGGACTCCAGGTCGAGTCCGGCGGCGTCGGAACCGGCACCGCGCGATTCGACCTCGCCATCGTCGTGACCGAGGATCGCGGCGACAACGGTGTGCCCTCCGGCATGCACGGGATGATCGAGTTCGCGACCGACCTGTACGACCGGTCGACGATCGAGGCGCTGACCGAGCGCTGGACCGTGCTGCTGAAGGCGGTCGCCGCCGACCCGACCCAGCCCATCGGTTCGCCGGACATCCTCGTCCCCGGCGAACGAAGCCAACTCCGCGACTGGGCGACCACATCCCGCCCTGACCTTGCCGACGCCACCCTGCCCGAGCTGTTCGAGGCCGTGACCAAGGCGGGCCCGGACACGACCGTCCTCGACACCGGCGATGCGACGTGGACGTACGCGGAGCTGAACGCGCGGGCGAATCAGGTCGCGCACTGGCTGATCGGCCGGGGCATCGGTGCGGAGCAGCTCGTCGGCCTGGCGCTGCCGCGCGGCGCGGAACTGTTCGCGGCGATCCTGGGTGTGGTGAAGGCGGGTGCCGGCTACCTGCCGATCGACCCGGACTACCCGGCGGATCGCATCACCTACATGCTCGCGGATGCCGCTCCCGCACTCGTGCTCGCCACCGACGGGTTGGCGCAGGGGCTCTCCGGCAGCGAAACCGAGATCGTCCCCCTCCGGGCCTACTCGGCCGACGCGGACCGGCAGCCGACCACTGACCCGACCGACGCGGACCGGATCGCCCCGCTCACCCCCCGGCACCTCGCCTACACCATCTACACCTCCGGCTCCACCGGCCGACCCAAGGGCACCACCGTCACCCACACCGGACTCGCCAGCCTCGCCGCCACCCTGGGCGATCGCTCCGCCACCGGTCCCGACAGCCGGACCCTGCAACTGGCCTCGCCCAGCTTCGACGCCTCGATGCTGGAATTCCTCATGGCGATCAGCAACGGCGGCACCCTCGTCCTGCCTCCGGCCGGCCGTCTCGCCGGCGAGGAACTCGGGCGCGTCCTCGCTGAGCGGCGGATCACCCACGCCTTCATCCCGCCGTCCATCCTCGACACCATCCCGGCCGAGACCGCGCGGAACCTGCCCGACCTCGTCCACCTCCTCGTCGGCGCGGAGCCGTTCCCGCCGCACCTGGTCGAGCTCTGGGCGCCGGGCCGTGCGCTGTACAACGTCTACGGCCCGACGGAGACCACCGTCCTCACCACCATCAGCCGCCCACTCACCCAGCTGCCGACCCCGATCGGGTACCCGAACCACAACGTCCTCACCTACGTGCTGGACGAACGTCTCCAGCCGGCCCCCGTCGGGGTGGGCGGCGAGCTCTACATCGCCGGCAAGGGACTGACCCGCGGCTACCTCAACCGGCCGGCGCTGACCGCCGAGCGGTTCGTCGCCGACCCGTTCGGTGCGGCCGGGGGCCGGATGTACCGCACGGGTGACCTGGTGCGGTGGAACCGGGACGGTGAGCTGGAGTACCTGGGCCGTAGCGACGACCAGGTGAAGATCCGCGGATTCCGGATCGAGCCCGGAGAGGTCCAGGCCGCGCTCACCCGGAACCCCGAGGTCGCCCAGGCCGTCGTCGTCGCCCGCGAGGAGCAGCCCGGCGACGTCCGCCTGGTGGCCTACATCGTCCCGGACGCCGACCAGGGGGGCGAGCCCTCCCTGCCGCAGCTCCGCCGTGAGCTGGGACAACAGCTTCCCGACTACATGGTCCCGGCCGCGATCATGGTGATCGACAGCATCCCGCTGACGCGGAACGGGAAGATCGACCGCAACGCCCTGCCCGCTCCCGTCTACGCGTCGGCCGGCATCGGCCGCGCCGCCCGCACCCCGCAGGAAGAGATCCTCAGCGCGGCGTTCGCCGAGATCCTCGGCCTGCCCGGGGTCGGGGCCGACGACAACTTCTTCGACCTGGGCGGTCACTCGCTGCTGGCCACTCGTCTGATCAGCCGCGTCCGTGCCGCACTCGGCACCGAGATCCCGCTGCGCGCGATCTTCGAGGCCCCGAGCGTGACCCAGCTCGCCCGGCGATTGGCCGACCACGCGGGCGAGCTGCGCCCGGCGCTGGTGCCGGTCGCGCGGCCGCAGGTGCTGCCGCTGTCGTTCGCGCAGGAGCGGTTGTGGTTCCTGCACAAGTTGGAAGGTCCTTCGGCCACCTACAACATGGCCTTCGCCCTGCGGTTGACCGGTGACCTGGACCGGCAGGCACTGCAGGACGCCCTCACCGATGTGATCGCCCGCCACGAGGCGCTGCGCACCGTCTTCCGGGAGGTCGACGGTCAGCCCAGCCAGCACGTCCTCGCCCCCGACCAGGCACAGATCATGCTGCAGGCCGTACCGAGCAGTGAGGGCACGCTCCCCGCACAACTCGACGAAGCGGCCCGGTACGAGTTCGACCTTTCCGGCCAAGTTCCCGTGCGCGCCGAGTTGTTGGCCGTCAGCCCGAGCGATTCGGTGCTGATGCTGGTACTGCACCACATCGCCGGTGACGGCTGGTCGCTCGCGCCGCTGGCCCGCGACCTGATCGCGGCCTACACCGCCCGCCTGACGGGTGCCGAGCCGGACTGGCCGCAGCTGCCGGTGCAGTACGCCGACTACACGCTGTGGCAGCGTGCGCTGCTCGGTGACGACAGCGACCCGGAGAGCGCCTTCAGCCGCCAGTACGGCTACTGGGCGGAGCAGTTGGCCGGTCTGCCGGAGCAGGTCACCGTCCCCACCGACCGGCCCCGCCCCGCCGTCGCGGGCAACGCCGGTGCCGCGTGCAACTTCAACTTCGGCGCGGACCTGCACCGGGACCTCGCCGAGCTGGCCCGGTCGTCCGGGGCAACGGTGTTCATGGTGCTGCAGGCATCCGTGGCCGCTCTGCTGACCCGTCTCGGCGCCGGTACGGACATCCCGATCGGTTCTCCGATCGCCGGGCGGACCGACGAGAACCTCGACGACCTGGTCGGGTTCTTCGTCAACACCCTGGTCCTGCGGACCGACACGGCCGGCAACCCGTCCTTCACCGACCTGCTGGCGCAGGTCCGCCGGACCAGCCTGGCGGCTCATGCCCACCAGGACGTCCCGTTCCAGTACCTGGTGGAGAAGCTCAACCCGCACCGCTCCGCTTCGCACCACCCGCTCTTCCAGGTCGCGCTCGCCCTGCAGAACAACGAGCAGGCCGAATTCGAGTTGCCGGGAATGCAGATGCGCTCCGAGAGTGCGCACACGAGCACCTCGCGCTTCGACCTGATGGTCACCCTGACCGAGGAGTACGACGGCGACCACGAGCCCGCAGGCATCGGCGGAGCCATCGAGTTCGCGACTGACCTGTACGACTTGAGCACGATCGAGACGCTGATCGCGCGCTGGGCCCGGCTGCTGACGGCGATCGCCGCCGACCCGTCCCGGCGGATCGGCTCGCTGGAGCTCATCACCTCCGGGGAAGGCGTTCGGCTCCGGGACTGGGCGACCACGTCCCGGCCCGAGGTCGAGGACTCGACCCTGCCCGGGCTGTTCGAGGCCAGGGTGGCGGTCGCGCCGGACGTGGTGGCGTTGGAGGCCGGGGATGAGACGTGGACGTATGCGGAGTTGAACGCGCGGGCGAATCAGGTCGCGCATTGGCTGATCGGCCGGGGTGTCGGGGCTGAGGATCTGGTCGGTGTGGCGTTGCCGCGCGGTGTCGAGCAGGTCGCGGTGATCCTGGGTGTGGTGAAGGCGGGCGCGGGTTATCTGCCGGTGGATCCGGAGTACCCGGCGGATCGCATCGCGTACATGTTGGCGGATGCGGCTCCCGTCCTGTTGCTCAGCACGGGGCGGCTGGCGGAGGGGGTGCCGGAGGGTCTGGCGGTCGAGGAGTTGGCCGTGGAGGGGCTGGCCGGGGTCTGGGACGGGCAGCCGGCGAGTGATCCGACGGATGCGGAGCGGGTTGCGCCGCTCGCCCCGGCGAACACCGCGTACACGATCTACACGTCGGGTTCCACGGGTCGGCCCAAGGGTGTCACTGTCGCGCATACGGGTCTGGCGTCGTTGGTCGCCACGCTGGTCGAGCGTTGCGCTCTTGGTGAGGGCAGTCGTGTGCTGCGGTTCACCTCGGCGAGTTTCGATGTCTCGGTCATCGAGTTGATGCTCGGGTTTGCCGTGGGGGCCACGTTGGTGGTGCCGCGGGTTTCCCTGCTGGCGGGTGAGGAGCTGGGCCGGGTGCTGGCCGAGCGGCGGATCAGTCATGTGTTCCTGCCGCCGTCGGCTCTGGCGAGTCTGCCGTCCGGTACTGAGGGTGCGTTGCCTGATCTGGGCACCGTCGTGGTGGCGGGTGAGGCGTGCCCGCCCGATCTGGCGGAGCGGTGGTCGGTGGGGCGTCGGATGATCAACGCTTATGGGCCGACCGAGACCACCGTCTATGCGTCGACCGGTGGTCCGCTGTCGGGTACCCATGTCCCGATCGGGCGGCCTGTGGTCAACACCCGGGTGTACGTCCTCGACGAGTATCTGCGGCCGGTGCCGCAGGGTGTCGCGGGTGAGCTGTACGTGGCGGGTCGGGGTCTGGCGCGTGGCTATCTGGGGCGTGCGGGTCTGTCGGCGGAGCGGTTCGTGGCGGACCCGTTCGGTGCGGCGGGTGGCCGGATGTATCGCACGGGTGACCTGGTGCGGTGGAACCGGGAGGGTGAGCTGGAGTACCTGGGTCGTAGTGATGACCAGGTGAAGATCCGTGGGTTCCGGATCGAGCCGGGTGAGGTCCAGTCGGTGCTGGCGCGGCATGCCGAGGTGGCGCAGGCGGTGGTGGTTCCGCGTGAGGACCAGCCCGGTGACACCCGTCTGGTGGCTTACGTCGTTCCGGGGGCCGGTGGTGCCGACGTGGGCGTCGGTGCCGGTGAGCAGGTTGAGGACTGGCGGGAGTTGTACGACTCGTTGTACGAGGGTTCGGCCGCGTCGTTGGGTGAGGATTTCGCGGGGTGGAACAGCTCGTACACGGGTGAGGCGATCCCGTTGGAGGAGATGCGGGAGTGGCGTGCGGCGACGGTGGAGCGGATTCGTTCCTTCGCGCCGCGGCGGGTGTTGGAGATCGGTGTCGGTTCGGGTCTGCTGATGGCGCCGCTGGCGGGGGAGGTGGAGGCCTACTGGGGTACGGATCTGTCGCAGCCGGTGGTGACCCGGCTGGTGGGGCAGGTCGCGGAGCGGGGCTGGGAGCACGTCGAGTTGCGCTGCCGGCCGGCGGAGGACTTCACCGGACTACCTACCGGTTACTTCGACACGATCGTGATCAACTCGGTCGCGCAGTACTTCCCGAACCGGGAGTACCTCACCTCCGTTCTGCGTCAGGCTCTGGAGTTGTTGGCGGAGGGTGGCCGGGTTCTGCTGGGTGACATCCGTCATCTGGGACAGCTGCGGATGTTCCATGCCGCGGTGCAGGCGCCGCGGGCGGCGAGTGCGGCCAGGCTGCGTTCGGCGGTGGAGCACGCCCTGGTGGTGGAGAAGGAACTGCTGGTCCACCCGGACTATTTCACCGCTCTCGCCGCCGAGTGCGGTGTGGGTGTGGACATCCGGATCAAGCGCGGTGAGGCGCACAACGAGCTGACCCGCCACCGTTACGAGGTCGCCCTTCACAAGGGTGCGGAGGCGTTGACGGATCTGGCCGGCCTGCCGGTGGTGCGGTGGGGGAGCGACCTCAGCACGTTGGACGGGTTGCGGGAGCGGCTTGCCGGTGGTGTGCCGCTTCGTGTGGTGGGTGTTCCCGACGCGCGTCTGTCGGGTGAGGCGGCTGCCGTCGAGGCGTTGGACGCCGGTGAGGACCTGGACGCGGTGCGGTCGGTGCTCGGCTCGGTGGCCGGGATCGATCCGGAGGCCTTCCACGGGTGGGCCGAGGGTCTCGGATTCCGGGCGGTGGTCACGTGGAGCGCCGGTCTTCCGGGCGGGTTCGACGCGGTCCTGCTGGACGCGGCGGACACCCGGGCGGTGACCGGTGTCTACCGGTCCTCCGGTGGCGGTTCCGCTCTGACGAACTCCCCGGCCCGGGCGCGCACCAGCGGGGCACTGGTGACGGCGCTGCGGCAGGTGCTGCAGGCGCAGTTGCCGGAGTACATGGTCCCGTCGGCGATCGTCACCCTGGACCGCATTCCGCTGACCCCGAACGGCAAGATCGACCGCAAGGCCCTTCCCGCACCGGAGTACACGTCCACCGCCGGCGGCCGTGCACCGCGCACACCGCAGGAGGAGATCCTGTGCGCGCTGTTCGCCGAGGTGCTGGGCGTGCCGGGTGTCACGGTGGACGACGACTTCTTCGAGCTCGGCGGTCACTCCCTGCTGGCGACCCAGCTCTCCAGCAGGATCCGGACCACCCTCGGCACCGAGGCGCCTCTCCAGACACTCTTCGAGGCGCCCACGGTTGCCAGGCTCGCGCCGCGCCTGACCCGGAACAGCGAGCTGCGCCCGCCGCTCCTGCCCGCCACCCGGCCCAACCCCCTTCCCCTCTCCTACGCCCAGCAGCAACTCTGGTTCCTGCACCAGCTGGAAGGCCCCTCCGCCACCTACAACATTCCGTTGGTGCTGCGGCTCACCGGTCAATTGGACCAGCAGGCGCTGCGGGAGGCCATCAGCGACGTCATCGCGCGGCACGAGGCACTGCGCACCGTCTTCGAGGACGTCGACGGGCAGCCCCACCAGCGCGTTCTCGACCCCGAGCACGCTCGCATCGACCTGCACGTCCAGCAGGTCGATCAGGCCGACGTCATGCAGGTGCTGGAGCAGGCCGCCCGGCACGAGTTCGACCTGTCGGTCCAGGTGCCGTTGCACGCCGAGCTGTTCACCGTCAGCCCGAGCGAGTCGGTGCTGATGCTGGTGCTGCACCACATCGCCGGTGACGGCTGGTCGCTCGCGCCGTTGGCCCGCGACCTGGTCGCCGGGTACTCCGCCCGACTGGAGGGTTCCGCGCCGCAGTGGCCGCAGCTGCCGGTGCAGTACGCCGACTACACCCTGTGGCAGCGCGACCTGCTCGGTGACGACACCGATCCCGACAGCCTCTTCGTCCGCCAACAGGATTACTGGGCAGAGCAGTTGGCCGGTCTGCCGGAGCAGGTCACCGTCCCCGCCGACCGGCCCCGCCCGGCCGTCGCCAGTTACGCCGGCGATTCCACCACCTTCGGCATCGACGCGGAGCTGCACCAGGCGCTGTCCGAGCTGGCGCGTTCGACCGGCACCACCATGTTCATGGTGCTGCAGGCGTCCTTCGCCGCTCTGCTGACCCGTCTCGGTGCCGGAACGGACATCCCGCTCGGTGCACCGATCGCCGGACGCACCGACGAGAACCTCGACCAGCTCATCGGCTTCTTCGTCAACACCCTCGTGGTACGGACGGACACGGCGGGCAACCCGTCCTTCACCGACCTGCTGGCGCAGGTCCGCCGGACGAGCCTGGAGGCCTACGCCCACCAGGACATCCCGTTCGAGCACCTGGTGGAGAAGCTCAACCCGCACCGCAGCACCACGCACCACCCCCTGTTCCAGGTCATGCTCGCCCTCCTCAACACCGAGCAGCCGGACTTCGAACTGCCCGACCTGCAAGCGGAACCGGCCGGCGTGGCCCTGGGCACGTCCAGGTTCGACATGTTCATCAACATGGGGGAGCACCGGGACGACAACGGCACCCCGGCCGGCATGTCCGGTACGGTCGAGTTCGCCACCGACCTGTACGACCGGTCGACGATCGAGGCGCTGACCGCACGCTGGGCCCGGCTGCTGAAGGCGGTCGCCGCCGACCCGTCCCGTCCGATCGGCTCGCTGGACATCCTCGCCCCGGGCGAGCGTCACCAGCTGCGCAGCTGGGCGGCCACCCCCCGGCCCGAGATCGGCGACGCCACGCTGTCGGAGCTGTTCCAGGCCCGGGTGCAGGCCACGCCCGACGCCACCGCCCTGGAGGCCGGGGACGCGACCTGGACGTATGCGGAGCTGAACGCCCGTGCCAACCGGATCGCGCACTGGCTGATCGGCCGGGGCATCGGGGCGGAGCAGCTCGTCGGCCTCGCGCTGCCGCGCAGCGCCGAGCAGCTCGCCGTGATCCTGGGCATCGCGAAGGCGGGCGCCGCCTACCTGCCGGTCGACCCGGACTACCCGGCGGATCGCATCGCTTACATGCTCGCGGATGCCGCCCCCGCCCTGCTGCTCACCACCGACCGGTTGAGTGAGGACCTCGTCGGCGCTGCCGGTCCCGGCAGCGAGATCCTCACGATCGAGTCCCAGGCCAGGCTGTGGGACCAGCAGCCGACCGGCGACCCGACCGATACGGACCGGATCGCACCGCTCACCCCGGCGAACACCGCCTACACCTTCTACACCTCCGGCTCCACCGGCCGGCCCAAGGGCAGCGTCATCGCCCACTCCGGGCTGGCCGACCTCATAGCCACCGCGGTCGAGCGGTGCGAGGCCGGTCCGGAGAGCCGCGTCCTGCAACTGGCCTCGCCCAGCTTCGACCCCGCTGTGGTCGAGATCTTCATGGCTTTCGCCGCGGGCGCAACCCTCGTGCTGCCGTCCGGCGGTCGCCTGGCGGGCCTTGAGCTCGCCAGGGTCATCGCCGACGGGCACATCACGCACGCCTTCATCACCGCCTCGCGGCTCGCGAGCCTGCCCGAGGGAAGCGAGGCCGAGCTGTCCGAGCTGAACGTCCTGGGCATGATCGGTGAGCCCACACCGCCGGCACTGGTGGACCGCTGGTCGCCGGGCCGTCGGATGATCAACGCGTACGGGCCGACGGAGTGCACCGTGTACGCGACGATCAGCCGGCCGTTCGCAGCCGGGCGCGCCCCCATCGGATACCCGGTCGCCAACGCCCGGCTCCACGTGCTGGACGAGTACCTGCAGCCGGTTCCTCCGGGTGTCGCGGGCGAGCTCTACGTCGCGGGCAAGGGCGTGGGCCGTGGCTACCTGAACCGGCCCGGTCTGAGTGCCGAGCGGTTTGTGGCGGATCCGTTCGGTGCGGCGGGCGACCGGATGTACCGCACGGGTGACCTGGTGCGGTGGAACCGGGACGGTGAGCTGGAGTACCTGGGCCGTAGCGATGACCAGGTGAAGATCCGCGGGTTCCGGATCGAGCCCGGAGAGGTCCAGGCCGCGCTCACCCGGAACCCCGAGGTCGCCCAGGCCGTCGTCGTCGCCCGCGAGGAGCAGCCCGGCGACGTCCGCCTGATCGCCTACATCGTGCCGAGCGGCGGAGGCGAGCCCGCACTGCCGCAGCTGCGACAGGACCTGCGGCAGCAGCTCCCGGACTACATGGTCCCCGCTGCCGTCATCGTCATCGACCGCATCCCGCTCACCCCGAACGGGAAGATCGACCGCGCGGCACTCCCGGCTCCTGACCGCGCCCCCGTCTCCACCGGGCGTGCCCCCCGCACCCCGCGGGAGGAGATCCTGTGCACGCTGTTCGCCGAGGTCCTGGGACGGCCGAGTGTCGGGGTCGACGACAGCTTCTTCGACCTGGGCGGTCACTCGCTGCTGGCCACCCGTCTGATCAGCCGCATCCGCAAGACCCTGGGCATCGAGGCCCCGCTGCGGGCCTTCTTCGAGGCGCCGACCGTGGCCCAGCTGGCCGAGCGCCTGGTGGAGGGGCACGGGCAGACACGGCTCGCCCTGGCGCCGGCCACCCGGCCCGAGGCCATCCCGCTGTCGTTCGCCCAGGAGCGGCTGTGGTTCATCCACAAGCTGGAAGGCCCCTCCGCCACCTACAACATGCCGCTCGCCCTGCGGCTGACCGGTGACCTGGACCGGCAGGCGCTGCAGGACGCCATCAACGACGTCATCGCACGCCACGAGGCGCTGCGCACCGTCTTCCGGGACGTCGACGGACAGGGCCGCCAGTACATCCTCGATCCCGATCGGTCCCGCATCGACCTGCACGCCGTCCCCGTGGACGAGGACCGGATCCAGGAGGAGCTGAACCGGGCCGCCCGCCACGAGTTCGACCTGTCGGTCCAGGTGCCGCTCCACGCGGAGCTGTTGACCGTCAGCCCGACGGATTCGGTGCTGATGCTGGTGCTGCACCACATCGCCGGTGACGGCTGGTCGATGGCGCCGCTGGCCCGCGACCTGATCGCGGCCTACACCGCCCGCCTGACGGGTGCCGAGCCGGACTGGCCGCAGCTGCCGGTCCAGTACGCCGACTACACGCTGTGGCAGCGCGAGCTGCTCGGTGACGACAGCGACCCGGAGAGCCCGTTCAGTCGCCAGTACGGTTACTGGGCTGAGCAGTTGGCCGGTCTGCCGGAGCAGGTCACCGTCCCCACCGACCGGCCCCGCCCCACCACCGCCGGCAACGCCGGTGACGTCTGCGCCTTCTCCTTCGACGCCGACCTGCACCGGGACCTCGCGCAGCTGGCCCGGTCGGCCGGGGCGACGGTGTTCATGGTGCTGCAGGCCTCCATGGCCGCCCTGATGACCCGCCTCGGTGCCGGGACCGACATCCCGATCGGCAGCGGTATCGCCGGGCGGACCGACGAGAACCTCGACGACCTGGTCGGCTTCTTCGTCAACACCCTGGTGCTGCGCACCGACACGGCCGGCAACCCGTCCTTCACCGACCTGCTGGCGCAGGTCCGGCGGACCAGCCTGGAGGCCTACGCGCACCAGGACGTCCCGTTCCAGTACCTGGTGGAGAAGCTCAACCCCCGCCGTTCCGCGGCACACCACCCGCTCTTCCAGGTCATGCTGGCTCTGCAGAACAACGAGCAGGCCGAATTCCAGCTCCCGGGACTGCGGGTCAGCCACCAGCCCGCGGCAACGGACACGTCCCGCTTCGACCTGTTCGTCAACATCGGCGAGTTCCACGAACGTGACGGCTCGCCCACGGGGGTCGCCGGATACATCGAGTTCGCGACGGACCTGTACGACCGGTCGACGATCGAGGCGTTGACCGAGCGTTGGGCCCGGCTGTTGAAGGCGGTCTCCGCCGATCCGTCCCGGCCGATCGGCTCGCTGGACTTCCTCACCGAGGGTGAGGAGGCCCGGCTCCGGGACTGGGTGACCACGTTCCGGCCCGAGGTCGAGGAAGCGACGCTGCCCGGGCTGTTCGAGGCCAGGGTGGCGGTTGCGCCGGACGCGGTGGCGCTGGAGGCCGGCGATGCGACCTGGACGTATGCGGAGCTGAACGCGCGTGCCAACCGGATCGCGCACTGGCTGATCGGCCGGGGCATCGGGGCTGAGGACCTGGTCGGGCTGGCGCTGCCGCGCGGCGCGGAACTGTTCGCGGCGATCCTGGGTGTGGTGAAGGCGGGCGCGGGTTACCTGCCGGTCGACCCGGACTACCCGGCGGATCGCATCGCGTACATGCTCGCGGATGCCGCTCCCGCCCTGTTGCTCACCACGGGGCGGCTGGCGGAGGAGTTGCCGGAGGGTCTGGCGGTCGAGGAGCTGGCCGGGGTCTGGGACGGGCAGCCGGCGAGCGATCCGACGGATGCGGAGCGGGTCGCGCCGCTCACCCCGGTGAACACCGCCTACGTGATCTACACCTCGGGTTCCACGGGTCGGCCCAAGGGCGTCACCGTTACGCACACGGGTCTGGCCTCGCTGGCCTCCACGCTGGTCGAGCGCTGCCGTACCACTGACCGGAGCCGGGTCGTGCAGCTGGCCTCGCCCAGCTTCGACGCCTCCGTCCTGGAACTGCTGATGGCCCTCAGCGGCGGCGGCACCCTCGTCGTGCCCCCGCCGGGCCGTCTGGCGGGGGAGGATCTGGCCAGGGTCCTGGCGGACCGGCGGATCACCCACGCGTTCATCCCGCCGTCCGTCCTGGCCACCCTCCCGGCCCAGGCGCCCAGCACGCTCACCGAGCTCTCCGGCCTCATCGTCGGCGCCGAGGCGTGCCCGCCGGAGCTGGTTCCGTTGTGGGCACCCGGCCGCCACATGGCCAACCTCTACGGGCCGACCGAGGCCACCATCTCCACCACCATCAGCCGCTCCCTCACCGAGCCCTACACGCCCATCGGCGCCCCCAACCACAACACCTACGCCCACGTCCTCGACGAGTATCTGCGGCCGGTGCCGCAGGGTGTCGCGGGTGAGTTGTATGTGGCGGGTCGGGGTTTGGCGCGTGGTTATCTGGGGCGTGCGGGTCTGTCGGCGGAGCGGTTCGTGGCGGATCCGTTCGGTGCGGCGGGTGGCCGGATGTATCGCACGGGTGACCTGGTGCGGTGGAACCGGGAGGGTGAGCTGGAGTACCTGGGTCGTAGTGATGACCAGGTGAAGATCCGTGGGTTCCGGATCGAGCCGGGTGAGGTCCAGTCGGTGCTGGCTCGGCATGCCGAGGTGGCGCAGGCGGTGGTGGTTCCGCGTGAGGACCAGCCCGGTGACACCCGTCTGGTGGCTTACGTCGTGCCGGGGGCCGGTGGTGGTGCCGATGTGGGCGCTGGTGAGCAGGTTGAGGACTGGCGGGAGTTGTACGACTCGTTGTACGAGGGTTCGGCCGCGTCGTTGGGTGAGGATTTCGCGGGGTGGAACAGCTCGTACACGGGTGAGGCGATCCCGTTGGAGGAGATGCGGGAGTGGCGTGCGGCGACGGTGGAGCGGATTCGTTCCTTCGCGCCGCGGCGGGTGCTGGAGATCGGTGTCGGTTCGGGTCTGTTGATGGCGCCGCTGGCGGGGGAGGTGGAGGCCTACTGGGGCACCGACCTGTCCCAGCCGGTGGTGACCCGGTTGGTGGGGCAGGTCGCGGAGCGGGGCTGGGAGCACGTCGAGTTGCGCTGCCGGCCGGCGGAGGACTTCACGGGGCTGCCCGCCGGTTACTTCGACACGATCGTGATCAACTCGGTTGCGCAGTACTTCCCGAACCGGGAGTACCTCACCTCCGTTCTGCGTCAGGCGCTGGAGTTGCTGGCGGACGGTGGCCGGGTCCTGCTGGGTGACATCCGTCATCTGGGACAGCTGCGGATGTTCCATGCCGCGGTGCAGGCGCCGCGGGCGGCGAGTGCGGCCAGGCTGCGTTCGGCGGTGGAGCACGCCCTGGTGGTGGAGAAGGAACTGCTGGTCCACCCGGACTACTTCACCGCTCTCGCCGCCGAGTGCGGTGCGGGTGTGGACATCCGCCTCAAGCGTGGTGAGGCGCACAACGAGCTGACCCGCCACCGTTACGAGGTCGCCCTCCACAAGGGTGCGGAGGCGTTGACGGATCTGGCCGGCCTGCCGGTGGTGCGGTGGGGGAGCGACCTCACGACCTTGGAGCAGCTCGGGGAGCGGCTGGCCGAAGGCGGCCTTCGTGTGACGGGTGTTCCCGACGCGCGTCTGTCGGGTGAGGCGGCTGCCGTCGAGGCGTTGGACTCGGGTGAGGACCTGGACGCGGTGCGGTCGGTGCTCGGCTCGGTGGCCGGGATCGACCCGGAGGCCTTCCACCGGTGGGCCGAGGGTCTCGGATTCCGGGCGGTGGTCACGTGGAGTGCCGGTCTTCCGGGCGGATTCGACGCGGTCCTGCTGGACGCGGCGGACACCCGGGCGGTGACCGGTGTCTACCGGTCCTCCGGTGGTGGTTCCGCTCTGACGAACTCCCCGGCCCGGGCGCGGACCAGCGGGGCGCTGGTGACGGCGTTGCGGCAGGTGCTGCAGGCGCAGTTGCCGGAGTACATGGTCCCGTCGGCGATCGTCACCCTGGACCGCATTCCGCTGACCCCGAACGGCAAGATCGACCGCAAGGCCCTTCCCGCACCGGAGTACACGTCCACCACCGACGGCCGTGCACCGCGCACACCGCAGGAGGAGATCCTCTGCACCCTGTTCGCGGAGATCCTCGGCCTGCCCAGCGTCGGGATCGACGACAACTTCTTCGCGCTCGGCGGTCACTCCCTGCTGGCGACCCAGCTCACCAGCAGGATCCGGGCCACCCTCGGCACCGAGATGCCCCTCCAGACGCTCTTCGAGGCGCCGACCGTCGCCGAGCTCTCCGCGAGCCTCGAAGCCGGCACACCCAGCAGCGCCTTCGAGGTCCTGTTGCCGCTTCGGAAGCAGGGGCGGCACGCTCCGCTGTTCGTCGTGCACCAGGGAGCGGGCATGTGCTGGTCGTACGCCGGAATCCTGCCGCACCTCAGCCCGGACTTCCCGGTCTACGGGCTGCAGGCCCACGGGCTGGCTCATCCCGATGAGCTTCGCAACAGCGTCGAGGAGGTGGCGGACGACTGCATCGAGCAGATGCTGAAGGTGCAGCCTGAAGGGCCCTACCACCTGATGGGGCACTCGTTCGGCGGAATCCTGTCCCACGCCATCGCGGCGAGGCTCGCGGAACGCGGTGAGCGGGTCGACCTCCTGGTCTTCCTGGACTCCGATCCCGCCAAGCCGATCCCCGAGGAGCTGTTCGACAGGCAGGACGAGATGCAGCTGATGTACGGCGCGATCCTGGAGGCGCTCGGAGTCAACACCGAACAACTGGCCAATGGGATGCCCACGTTCGAGGACTTCTCCAAGCTCGCACGTGGGACGAACACGGTCCTCGGCAGCCTCGAGGAGAGCCGCTTCGTCACCCTGATGAGCGTCATCAAGAACAACATCATGCTGATGAGCAAATACCGCCACCAGCGGGTCTCGACGGACGCGATGATCTTCGCGGCCACTCGCCACCGCTCCGGCTACGTCATTCCGGCGGATGCCTGGAGCATGTACGTGGACGGCGAGGTCGCCCACCACGAGGTGGATTGCACCCACCAGACCATCACGACGCCGCACATGTTCCGGGAGATCGGGCCTCTCGTCGAGGCGAAGCTCCGGAAGCTCGCCGAGAACGCGAGCCTCCCCGCCGGCACCGAGTAGGGGTAGACCGGCAGCGGCCACAGCCGGCACGTACCGACGGTGGCCTCGAGAAGACCGCGCCCCGGCTCCACGGATCGATCCGTGGAGCCGGGGCGCGGTCCCGTCGTGCGGATGATGTGGAGGAGCCCGAGAGCCCGGTCGACCGGATGTGGGTGAGCGATTCCCCGGCCGGGGCGAGGTCCTCGCGCGCCCTAGCAGAAGCGGGTCAGCGCAGAGCGTCAACTTCACCCCAACGGGTGAAATGACGCTCTGTGTGACTCATGTGACGGATCGTTTGAGAAGACTGGCGGCTCATCCATTCAGCCATGGGGGGTACCACCATGTCTTCTCGACGAATCGTTTCCGCAGCCGCCGCCGTGCTGGCCTGCACCGCTCTCACCGTGCTCACCGTGCCGCCCGCCGGGGCCGCCGAGTCCTCTCCGTCCGCCCCGGCCTCCGCGCCGGGCAGGGCGCGCGCCGTGACCGCCGAACTCGACCTGGACGTCCGGCTGTTGAGCAATGCCGTGGACGTCCCGGTGGACGTCTCGCTCAACAAGGTCGAATCCCCGGCGCAGCGCGAGGGCACCGTCCTTACCGCCACGGTCGACGGCGTCGACCAGTCCGGTCCGGTCACCCTGGTCAAGGCCGACGTCGGCAAGTCGGTGACCAAGGTCGACGCCAAGGGTGCCACCGCCTCCGTCACGCTCGCCGACGCCGATGTGCACGCCCCCGGCCTGCCCGGGACCACCCTGCTCGGCCTGAAGGCGCTCAGCGCCACCGCCACCTGCCCCGTCGACGGGCAGCCCACCGCCGACGTGGTCGCACCCGTCGGGCTCACCGTCCTCGGCAAGCCGGTCACGCTCAGCCTGTACGGGCCGACCAAGGTGGACGTGCCGCTGGTCGGCAGCGTGTCGGTGGAGTTCTCCAAGAAGACCACCACCTCGACGACGGCCGCCGCCTCCGCCCTGGAGGTCCAGGTGGCGGTGGACCCGCTCAACCTCAACGTCGCCAAGGTCACCGGCACCGTCAAGGTCGCCTCGGTGAGCTGCGAGAAGCCCGTGCCGGCCGCCCCGACGGCCACCGCCACCGCGTCGGCCACCCCCGCGACCGCGGTCACGCAGACCCCGGCCGCGCAGCCCGTCGCGGACACCACCCCGTCCGCCACCGCCACTGTTACTGCCGCCGCCCCTGCCTCTGCCTCCGGCTCCTCCTCCGCCACCGCCCGCCGGGCCGCGGCCCCCGCCGCCTCCGCTTCCGGCTCCGCCAACCCCGCCGCGCCCGACAGCCTCGCCTCCACCGGCGGCAACGACGCCACCGGCCGGCTCGCCGCCGGGGCCGCCGCCCTGGTCGCCGGAGGCGGCTGCGCCCTCTGGGCCACCCGCCGCCGCCGGGCCGCCGCCCCGGCCCACGCCCGCCGGCACTGAGGCCCCCGGGCTCGCCCCGGAGCCCACCCCCGGACCCCCACGGATGCGGGAGTGCCACCCGCGGCACTCCCGCACCGTAACCGTGCCAATGCGGACGGTTGGTTCACATGCGCGTTACACAAGAGGAACAACCGGGAAACGGCGGCTTGCAACGCTACGCGGGCACCCACCACTCAGTTTGCGAGGTACACCGCCGTGGCAATCAAGGCCGAGTACATCTGGATCGACGGCACCAAGCCGACCGCCAAGCTCCGCTCCAAGACTCGTGTCCTGCCGAACGCGGACAAGATCCCCACCTGGGGCTTCGACGGTTCCTCCACCAGCCAGGCCGAGGGCCACGCCTCGGACCGGGTGCTGACGCCGGTGCGCGTCACCCCGGACCCGATCCGCGGCGGCGACCACATCCTCGTCCTCTGCGAGGTCCACGAGACCGACGGCACCCCGCACGAGTCCAACAGCCGCGCCCTGCTGCGCGCCGTCGCCGAGCAGTACGAGGCGCAGGAGTCGATCTTCGGCATCGAGCAGGAGTACACCTTCTTCAAGGGCTCCCGCCCGCTCGGCTTCCCCGAGGGCGGCTACCCGGCCCCGCAGGGCGGCTACTACTGCGGCGTCGGCGCCGAGGAGGTCTTCGGCCGCGAGATCGTCGAGCTGCACCTCGACCGCTGCATCGATGCCGGCCTGGCCATCTGCGGCATCAACGCCGAGGTCATGCCCGGCCAGTGGGAGTTCCAGATCGGCCCGGTCGACGCCCTGACCGTCTCCGACGACATGTGGATCGCCCGCTACCTGCTCTACCGCACCGCCGAGGAGTTCGGCATCGACGCCACCCTCGACCCGAAGCCGGTCCGCGGCGACTGGAACGGCGCCGGCGCGCACACCAACTTCTCCACCAAGGCGATGCGCGAGAACTACGACGCGATCATCACCGCCTGCGAGTCGCTCGGCACCTCCCAGGAGAAGGTCCTGGAGCACGTCACCCAGTACGGCGCCGACATCGAGTCCCGCCTGACCGGCAAGCACGAGACCGCCCCGTGGAACGTCTACTCCTACGGCGTCTCCAACCGCGGCGCGTCGGTCCGCATCCCGTGGCAGGTCGAGGTGGACCAGAAGGGCTACATCGAGGACCGCCGCCCGAACGCCAACGTCGACCCCTACGTCGTCACCCGCCTGCTGATCAACACCTGCTGCGCCGCCCTGGAGAAGGCCGGCCTGGTCTGATCCCGCTCCGCCGGCAGCACCACCCCGCACGTCCGCAGGGCCTCCCCACCTCACCGGGGAGGCCCTGCGGCCGTCATGGCGCGTCCGGATCCTCCGCCAGGTGCCCGGCCGGCGCCCGCACCACCGCGTCGTGGCCCGCCCTCTCGGGAAGCCGGAAGTCCCGCTCGACCCCGAGCTCCAACCCGTCGTCACCGGTCCGATGACAGGGGCGGGGTCGGTCGGCTCTCTTGATCGAGGGGTGGGGCCGGGCGGAGAATGGCGGACGTGAACGTTTCTGCTGCTGGGGTGCCCGGGGGGCTCGTGCGTCGATTGCACGTGGACCTGGGGAGAGTGTGGGCGGCCGCCTGTCGTCGGTGAGCGTCCCGGTGTTGGTCCTTTCAGACGGCTCTTCCCGCAGCGGAGTGTGTGTTCATGACCATGACGTTCCACTGGTTCCTGCCCACCAACGGTGACAGCCGGCACGTCGTCGGCGGCGGGCACGGGTCGACGCCCGGTGCCGCCGGGGGCGACCGGCCGCCGTCCCTCGGGTACCTGGGGCAGATCGCCCGCAGCGCCGAGCAGTTGGGGTTCGAGGGGGCGCTGACGCCGGCCGGGGCGTGGTGCGAGGACGCCTGGCTGACGACGGCGATGCTCACCCAGGTGACCGAGCGGCTCAAGTACCTGGTGGCGTTCCGGCCCGGGCAGATCGCGCCGACGCTGGCGGCGCAGATGGCGGCGACGTACCAACGGCACTCCGGCGGGCGGCTGTTGCTGAACGTGGTGACCGGCGGGGAGTCGGCGGAGCAGCGCGCGTACGGGGACTTCCTGGACAAGGACGCGCGCTACGCCCGCACCGGGGAGTTCCTGTCGGTCGTGCGGCGGCTCTGGGCGGGGGAGAGCGTCGACCACGACGGTGTCCACCTGCGGGTGGAGCGGGCCGAGTTGAACCGGCTGCCGGATCCGGTGCCGCC
Organism: Kitasatospora sp. NPDC004723; assembly: GCF_040609255.1. Lineage (NCBI taxonomy): Bacteria > Bacillati > Actinomycetota > Actinomycetes > Kitasatosporales > Streptomycetaceae > Kitasatospora > Kitasatospora sp. NPDC004723. The sequence continues at coordinate 64,700 of NZ_JBEXJT010000034.1, forward strand.
GGTGTACTTCGGCGGGTCGTCCCCGGCGGCGGGCGAGGTCGCCGCCCGGTACGCGGACGTGTACCTCACCTGGGGCGAGCCGCCCGCGCAGGTGCGGGAGAAGATCGCCTGGATCCGTGAACTCGCCGAGCGGCAGGGGCGGACGGTGCGGTTCGGGATCCGGCTGCACGTGATCACCCGGGACACCTCGGCGCAGGCGTGGGCGGAGACCGAGCGGCTGCTGGCGGCGATGGACCCGCAGCGCGTCCGGGAGACCCAACGGGCGCTGGCCCGCAGCGAGTCGGTGGGGCAGCGCCGGATGCTGGCGCTGCACGGGGGCTCGGCGGAGCGGCTGGAGGTGTACCCCGGACTGTGGGCGGGCATCGGGCTGCTGCGCGGCGGGGCCGGGACGGCACTGGTGGGCAGCCACCGGGAGGTGGCCGACCTCGTCACCGAGTACCACGAGTTGGGCATCGACGAGTTCGTGCTCAGCGGGATGCCGCACCTGGAGGAGGCGTACTGGTTCGGCGAGGGCGTGCTGCCGGTGCTGGCCGCCCGGGGTCTGTGGAGCCGGCCGGGGCAGTAGGGCCCGGCCGGCCGGCGCCTACTGCTCGCCCAGGATCATCCACTTCTCGGGCTTGGCCATGGCCTCGAAGCCGACCTTCGCGTAGACCCCGTGGGCGTCCGCGGTGGCGAGCAGGACGCGGCGCAGGCCGTGCTCGGCGAGTCCGTCGCGGACGGCGGCGGCCAGGGCGGTGCCGAGGCCGCGGCCGCGGGCGGCCGGGGCGACGTAGACGTCGCACAGCCAGGCGAAGGTGGCGCGGTCGGTGACCACCCGCGCGTAGCCGACCTGGTTGCCCGAAGCCTGCTCGTAGAGACCGAAGTTGAGCGAGTCGGCGATCGCCCGGTCCTGCTTCTCGCGGCTGCGGCCGATCGCCCAGTAGGCGTCCTGGGACAGCCACCGGTGGATCAGGGCGGCGTCGAGGCGCGCGGGGTCGGTGGAGATCTCGTAGCCGTCCGGCACTCCGGTGTCACTGGTCATGGCCGGATCCAAGCAGGGATCCGGCCGCGCGACCAGCGGATTTCTCAGTGGACGGGCACGGCGTTCTCGGGCAGGTTGTGCCAGTTGGTGACGATCGGCTTGTCGACGTTGGTCGGGCCGATCGGCAGGCTGACCGGGTCGGGGTCCGGGTTGCCGATGCCCACGATGATGTCGGTGAACTGGACCGCCTGGTTGTCCTTGGTGGTCTTCGTCATGACGCCCGCGTAGGCGGTGTCCGAGCCGCTGAGCTTGATCGGCTGGCTGACGCCCTGCTCGGCCTTGGACGCCTCGATGCCGCCCGAGCCGAAGGCGATGACCGGGGGCCGGGCCGGGAGCGTGCAGGTCACCCCGGGCTTGGCCTTGGCGGCGATCAGGATGTAGCCGCCGGCCTGGGACTCGGCCTTGGCGGTGAGCACGAGGTCCTTGGCACCGCAGCTGCCGGCGGCCTGGCCGGAGGCGGACGCGGCGGGCTTGGTGGCTCCGGAGGGCTTCGCGGTCTCGGACGGCTTCGCGGCGGTGGTCGCGGCCACGGAGGGCGAGGTGGTCACGGCCGGGCTCGACGCGGGCGCGGCGGCGTCGCTGTTCTCCGGCCCGCACGCGGTGGCGGTGACGGCGAGCGCCGCGACGGCGAGGGCGGTGAGAGCGAGTCGGCGCGAGCGCATGCGGGATCCCCCGGAGTCCTGACCACCGGTGTCGTTCACCGGCGCAGCACGACCGTACGACGGGATCGTTCACGGCCGGGTGCGGGAAACATCCCGATCCTGTCCCAGACCGATGCGCCGATAAGCGATGGTCAACGCCCCCGTCACGCGGGACGATCGACCCCATGACCGAACTCCCGTTGCTCCTCCTCGACGTCGACGGCCCGCTGAACCCGTACGCCGCCGTGCCGCAGGAACAGCCCGCCGGCTACCGCACCCACCACCTCCGTCCCGACTTCCGGCGGAACCGGTTCCCCGGTCGGCCGGCCGAGGAGGTCGAGCCGCTGCGGCTCTGGCTCAACCCGGGGCACGGGCCGGAACTGCTGGACCTGCCCTTCGCATTGGTCTGGGCGACCGCCTGGCAGCACGAGGCCAACACCTTGATCGCCCCACTGGTCGGCCTGCCCGAACTCCCCTACGTCCCCTGGCCGCGGATCGACCAGGAGGAGCCCGACGGCCTGCACTGGAAGACCCGGGTGCTGGTCGAGTGGGCGGCCGGGCGGCCGTTCGTCTGGGTGGACGACGAGCTGGGGCCGCAGGACACCGAGTGGATAGCGGCTCACCACCCGGGACCGGCGGCCACCTTCCGGATCGACCCCAGGATCGGGCTGCGGGCCGAGGACTTCGCCACCCTGCGGGGCTGGGCGCGGGCGGAGCTGGAGGTCGGGGCGTGAGGGTCGGCACGGTGGAGCGGCTGCGGCGGCACCCCGTGAAGTCGATGCTCGGCGAGGAGCTCCGCGAGGCGTCCGTGACGGAGCGCGGCATTCGCGGCGACCGCGCGTACGCGCTGCTGGACGTCGACACCGGGCGGGTGGTGAGCGCCAAGCACCCGCGTCTGTGGGCGGGCGTGCTCGGGTTCACCGCCCGGACCGGGACCGGCGGTGAGGTGGTGGTCACCGGCCCGGACGGCGCCGTCGTCGACGAGCGCGGGCTGTCGGAGCGGCTGGGGCGCAAGGTCCGGCTGGTGGACGAGCCGCCGCCGGGCGCGAGCGTCGAGCGGTCCGTCCCGGAGGAGGTCCTGGAACACGGTCCGCGCGCCGAGGTCGGGTTCACCGTCAGTGAGCTGGGGCGCGGCGCGCCGCCCGGCACCTTCTTCGACTTCGCGCCGCTCCACCTGCTCACCACCGCCGCGCTCGCCGCGGCGGACGGCGTCGCGGCCGAGCGGTACCGGCCGAACGTGGTGGTCCGGACCCTCGACCCGGCCCCCGGCTTCGTCGAGAACGGCTGGGTGGAGGGCGAGCTGGCGATCGGGCCGCGGTTGCGGCTGCGGGTCGTCACGGCGACGCCGCGCTGCGCCGTCCCCACCCTCGCGCACGGCCCCGGGCTGCCGCGCTCGGCGGCGGCGCTGCGCACGCTCGCCGAGCGCAACCGCCGCGTCCCGCTGCCGGGCATGCCCGCGCTGCCCTGCGTCGGGGTGTACGCCCGGGTGCTGGCCCCGGGCCGGGTCGCGGTCGGCGACCCGGTGGTGCTGCTGCGCTGACCGCGGCGGCCGGGCGTCAGCCGTCGAGAGCCTGCGCCAGGGCGGTCAGGAAGCGGTCGGTGGTGGGCTCGTCCCGGACGGCGATGCGCAGCCAGTCCGGGCCGAGGCCGGGGAAGGTGTCGCCCCGGCGGACGGCGAAGCCCAGGGCGCGCAGCCGGGCGCGGACGGCGTCGGCGCCGGGCAGTTCGACCAGCAGGAAGGACGCCGCCGGCTCGCCGTGCACCCGGACGGCCGGGAAGGCGGCCAGGCCCTTCAGCAGGTGGTCGCGCCGCAGGGCGAGTTCCTGTGCGGCCTCCTCCGCCTCGGCGAGTGCGGCCGGGGCCGAGCAGGCCTCGGCGGCCACCAGCGCCGGGGTGGAGACCGGCCAGAGCGGCTGGGCCGCGGCCAGCTCGGCGATCAGCGGCGCCGGGCCGAGCACATAGCCGATCCGCAGGCCTGCCAGCCCCCAGGTCTTGGTGAGGCTGCGCAGGACGACCACCCGGCCCGGCAGGTCCCTCGCGCCGGCGAGGGATGCGCGCTCTCCGGGCACGGTGTCCATGAACGCCTCGTCGATCACCAGGGTGCGCCCCGGCCGGGCCAGGGCGGCGACGGTGGCGGCCGGGTGGAGCACGGAGGTGGGGTTGGTGGGGTTGCCGAGCACGACCAGGTCGGCCTCCTCCGGCACCGCTCCCTCGGTCAGCCGGAAGCCCTCCGCGGCGGAGAGCAGGACCCGCCGCACCGAGTGTCCGGCGCCCCGCAGCGCGGCCTCCGGCTCGGTGAACTGCGGGTGAACAACCACGATGTGACGAGGTGTCAGCACGCGCGCCAGCAGGACGAAGGCCTCGGCGGCACCCGAGGTGAGCAGCACCTCCGCCACCGGCCGGCCGTGCCGCTCGGCGACCGCGGCCCGGGCGGCGGCGCCGTCGGGGTAGGCGGCGAGGTCGGCGAGGGTGGCGGCGAGGCGTGCGCGCAGCCAGTCCGGGGGCGTGCCGGTGCGGACGTTGACGGCGAGGTCGACGAGTCCGGCGCCGTCGGCGCGCACCTCGGCGTCACCGTGGTGGCGCAGGTCGGGCTCGCCCGGGGCGTCCTCGGTGCGGGCGCCTTCGGCGGGGGAGTGGGGGGTCACGGCTGCTCTCCTGGTTTCTGCCGGGGCTGCGGACGGCGGTGGGCCACCGACGGCCGCGGGACGCGGGCGACGGCCACCGTCGCGGCGGCCGACCTCCGTTTGGGGACGACGAGCTCGGCCCGCCCGCCGCCGGCCCCCGTCAGCGCCGCCGCCTCGGCCACGCTGGCCGTCCCGACCGCGTCGCCGACGGCGCCGGACGGGTTGGGCACGGGGACGGCGGCCAGCGCCGCGGCCGGGTACTCGGCCACCGGCACACCGAGCGCCGCCGCGGCCGAGCGGACGGCGGGGTGACCGCCCTTGCCGTCGAGGGTGGCGAGCGCGCCGACGGCGCCGGACGGCAGCCCGGCCGCGGCGAGCGTCCGCCGGATCAGGTCCAGCAGCTCCGCCCCGGTCGCCGAGCCGCGCACACCCACCCCGACGACGAGCCGTCCGCGGCCGGGTGGTGCCGCGCCCGCGCCGCCACCGTCACCCGGACCGCCCAACGCGCCGGAACCGATGTCGTCCGAACCGTTCCCGTCCGGTCCTCTCACTCCACGCTCACGCCCTGCTCACGTCCCGTTCCACCACGCCACCCGCCCGACACCTGCCCGAGGGCCGCACGCCGACCGGCCCCGGTGCCCGCCCGCCCGGGGCGGCCGAAACCCGTCGCCCCCGGCTGCCCGGAATGCCCAGGTCAGGCCGGTACCGGCAGTCGCGGACAGCCGAAATCCCACCACGCCCGTGACGGACGGGTCAATCGCGACGCCTGTGACCCGCGTCCGGCGGCGGTCCTCGGCCACCCACCGCTGTTCGCCGTTTCTTCATGTGGCCGCCGAGGCCCGCGCCACCGCGCCGCTCCTACTGTTTGCGGCGCTCCGAAACCGCCGGTTCCCCGATCGGCGGCCTCTCCCACCCCGGCAGTTCCCGCGCGGCCGGGCCACCTCCCCACCCGGCCGCCCCCGACGTACGGAGGACACCATGCCCGAGAACCAGGAGACTGTTGACATGAGCGCCACGACCCCCGTCGCCGAGGGCGCCGCCCCGCGCCGCCCCCGCCGCCGCACCCTCACCGCCTCCGCCGCCGGCCTGGCCCTGGTCGCCGGCTCGCTCGGCCTGTGGGCCGCCACCGGCACCGCCGCGCAGGCCGCCGCGCTGCCGACCCCGGACCACGTGGTCGTCGTCGTCATGGAGAACCACGCCTACACCCAGGTGATCGGCAGCTCCAGCGCGCCGTACATCAACAACACCCTGAAGGCCGGCGGCGCCACCCTCACCCAGTCGTTCGGGCTCACCCACCCCAGCGAGCCCAACTACTACCAGCTGTTCTCCGGCTCCAACCAGGGCCGCACCGACGACAGCTGCGTGCCGGTCGGTTCGATCAACCAGCCCAACCTCGCCTCCGAGCTGATCGCCGCCGGCCAGAGCTGGGGCAGCTACAACGAGGGCCTGCCGAGCCAGGGTTCGACCACCTGTTCCAGCGGCAAGTACGCGCAGAAGCACAACCCGTGGTTCGGCTTCGGCAACGTGCCGACCAACACCGCGTACACCATGACGCAGTTCCCGACGAACTTCGCGAGCCTGCCGAAGGTCTCCTTCGTCGTCCCGGACCTGTGCAACGACATGCACGACTGCTCGGTCTCCACCGGCGACACCTGGATCCAGAACAAGCTCGGCGCCTACGCCGCCTGGGCCAAGAACAACAACAGCATCCTCGTCATGACCTTCGACGAGGACAACAAGCTGTCCGGCAACCGCATCCCCACCGTCTTCTACGGCGCCCACGTCACCCCGGGCTCCACCACCGCCACCACCTACAACCACTACAACGTGCTGCGCACGCTGGAGGACCTCGCGGGCCTGACCACCCACGCGGGCAACGCCGCCTCCGCCGCCACCATCACCGGCATCTGGAACTGACGCCCGTGTACGTCGCGGACTCCCGCAGCTCCAAGGCCCCCGCCGCCCCGGCCGACACCCGGCCGGGGCGGCGGGAGGCCGCCGAGGGAGCCACCCGTGCGGCCGACGGCGCCACCGCCGGCCGGGCCGCCCGGGCGGCGGTCCCCGGCACCGTCCTGGTCCTGGGCGTGGTCAGCCTGGTCACCGACGTCTCGTCCGAGATGGTCAGCGCCGTCCTGCCGCTCTACCTGCTCACCGGCCTCGGCCTGTCCCCGCTCGGCTTCGGCCTGCTCGACGGCATCCAGAACGGCTTCAGCGCCGTCGTCCGGCTGGCCGGCGGCCACCTCGCCGACCGGCGCGGGCGCGACGGCGCGCCCCGGCACAAGGCCGTCGCCGCCGTCGGCTACGGCCTGTCGGCGCTCTGCAAGCCGCTGCTGCTGCTCGTCCACACCGTGCCGCTGATCGGCGCCGTGCTCGCCGTCGACCGCACCGGCAAGGGCCTGCGCACCGCCCCGCGCGACGCGATGATCTCGCTCGCCACCGAACCCGCCCACCGCGGACGGGCGTTCGGCGTCCACCGGGCGATGGACACGGCCGGTGCGCTGCTCGGACCGCTCACCGCCTTCCTGGTGCTGCGGATGGCCGGCGGCCCGCTGCTCGCCGACGGCGGCCAACAGCAGGGCTACCACGCGGTGTTCGCGGTCAGCGCCTGCGTCGCGGTGCTCGGCGTGCTCGTCCTGCTGCTCTTCGTACCGAACCGGCTGCGGGCCGACGAGCCGTCGACCCTCCACCCCCGGCTGCGCGACGGGCTCGCCCTGCTGCGCATCCCCGGCCTGCGCCGGCTCACCGTCTGCGCCGTGCTGCTCGGCCTCACCACCGTCAGCGACTCCTTCCTGTACCTGCTCGTGCAGCGCCGGCTCGGCCTCGCCACCGAGTACTTCCCGCTGCTCCCGCTCGGCACCGCCGGCGCCTTCCTGCTGCTCGCCGTCCCGCTCGGCGCGCTCGCCGACCGGATCGGGCGCCGCCGGCTGTTCCTGGCCGGCCACGGCGTCCTGCTGACCGCCTACGGGCTGCTGCTCTCCCCGCTCGACGGGCTGCCGGTGGTGGTCTGCGTGCTGCTGCTGCACGGCGCGTTCTACGCCGCCACCGACGGCGTGCTCGCCGCCGCCGCGGCCGACACCGTGCCCACCGGGCAGCGCGGCGCCGGGCTCGCCCTGGTCGGCACCGGGCAGGCGCTCGCCCGGTTCGCCTGCTCGCTGGCGTTCGGCGCGCTGTGGAGCGTCGTCGGCGGCACCACCGCGCTGACCTGGTCGGCGCTGGCGCTGGCCGGCTGCGTCACCGGGGCGGCCTTCGTGCTGCGCGAGCCCGCCGTCGTCGAAGACCCCGCCTTCGAAGGCCCTGCCGTCGAAGGCCCCGTTGTTGAAGGCCCCGCTGTTGAAGGACCCGTCGACCCCGAGGTGCCCAAGTGACCACCGCCCCCCTCCGCAACCGCACCCGGGTGCTGATCCTGCTGGTTGCCGTCGTCCTGCTCGGCGCGGTCGGCACCGGCGCCGTGCTGTGGGCCGCCGACCGCTCCGCCGAACGCGACCGCGTCCAGGCCGGCGGCCCCGTCGTCACCCCCGGCGAGGTCACCCTCAAGGACCCCGCCGCCCGGCAGCTGGTCTTCCGCAACATGGCCTGGGGCCCGCACCGCGACGAGATCGCCACCGTCCCCGCCGACCGCCCCGACGGCCCCCGCACCTCCTCCGGCGTCCAGTGCCTGCGCTTCTACGCCGCCGCCGGCACCGGCATCTGCCTGCAGGCCGAACGCGGCGCCCTCCAGGACACCTACCGCGCCGTCGTACTCGACGACCGGCTGCGCGAACGGCGCTCCTTCCCGGTCGCCGGCATCCCCACCCGCTCCCGCGTCTCGCCCTCCGGCCACCTCGCCGCCTGGACCGTCTTCGTGAGCGGCGACTCCTACGCGGGCACCGACTTCTCCACCCGCACCTCGATCGTCGACGTCCGGGACTGGAACCTCCGGGAGAACCTGGAGGACTTCGACGTGATCAAGGACGGCAAGCCGTACCGCGCGCCCGACGTCAACATCTGGGGCGTGACCTTCGTCGACGACGACGCCTTCTACGCCACCGTCGCCACCGGCGGCCAGACCTACCTGGTCCGCGGCGCCCTGGGTGCCCGCACCCTCACCACCCTCCACCAGAACGTCGAATGCCCCTCGCTCTCCCCGGACGGCACCCGGGTCGCCTACAAGAAGCGCGTGCCCGGCGCCTCCGAGGACGCCCCCTGGCGGCTCTACGTCCTGGACCTCGCCACCATGACCGAGACGCCCACCGCCGAACAGCGCAGCATCGACGACCAGGCCGTCTGGTCCGACGACCACACCCTGCTGTACGCCATGCCGGGCGACTTCGGCGCCGACCTGTGGACCGTCCCCGCCGACGGCACCGGCTCCGCGCGGCGGCTGCTCGACGCGGCGGTCGCCCCGGCGTACCTGGGCTGACGGGTACGGGACAGGCCGGTGGGGCCGGTCGGGCCGGGTGGTCCGGTGCGGAACTCGGAGCGTAGGGTCCACGTCGAGCACTACGAGTGGTCGCGCCGTGCCTGGCCGCCACGACGACGGACCGGGGGAGCAGGAAGAGTGAGGCAACGAGGGCCCGACCGCGGGCTGTCGCCGGAACGCGTGCCCAGCGACTCGTGGCCGGCGCTGCACGGCAGACCCGTGCTGCGCCGTACGGTCGCGATCGGCCTGGTGATCTTCGTATCGGTGCTGGCCGCCCTGGCCGTCCGGGGCGTCAACGCCCTCACCGTCGGCCGCGGCGCCATCGAGACCGACCGCGACCGCGCCGAACTGCTGGCCGGCCTCCACCCCTCCCAGCACCCGGGCGCCGGCCGCTACTACGTGCCGGTCGGCGCCGTCTACACGCGCACCGCGGACGGCCTGCCCGTCGCCTACCTGCACTACCGGCTGGCCGGCGGGCACGAGGTCGGCGTCGGCGACTTCCTGCGCACCTACGACCTGGCCGCCCCCGGTGCGCTCACCCCGCTGCCCGCCGACCTCGCCGAGGCCCTCGGCGGCGACGAGCCGGCCGAAGCGCGCGAGGTCGGCGTCCCCGACCCGTCCGCCTCCCCGTCCTCGCCGGCGCCGACGCCGTCCGCGTCCGCCGCCCCGTCCGCGCTCCCGGACGAAACCCCCACCGCGGAGCCCGAGCCCACCACCCCGGAACCCACCGGACACATCGCCCCGGCCACCGAATCCGAGGCTGAGTCCGAGGCTGAGTCCGAGGCCGGGTCCGCAGCCGAAACCGCCCCCGCCACCGCCACCGAGCAGCCCCTCCCAGCCCCGGAGGACACCCCCTCGCCCACCCCGACCCCCACCGCCGACCCCACCCCCACCCCCGTCGTCACCCCGACGCCCGCCCGCGCCCGCCGCATCTACATCGCCCCCGACCCCGCCGGCCTCCCCGGCGCCGCCGACATCTACGTCCGCGCCACCGGCTGACCGCCCGCCGGCGTACGGTGACTGCTGCACCTCGAAGGAGCCTGCAGAGAGGGAGACGCCGCGATCACCCATGACCGGCCGCACATGAGCCTTGAGGCGTTCGAGTCCGGGAGGGCGCGGTCGACCGGTACGAGATCACCGTCCGCCGCCTGGAGGTCCGAGGCCGAACGAGGCCGAACGAGCCCGCCCGCCCCGGGCCCTCCCGCACGGGAGGGCCCGGGCGCCACCGGATAGGGTCGCCACGCGGGCCGATGTGCGGTGCGCGCGTGGACCCGAGGAGCTGACGTGGGCGAGGCCGCCTCCCCCGAGACCGGTGCCGACACCGTGGACCCCCGCCGGGGCGCGGAGCTCGCGGCGCGCTGGTGGAAGTGGGCGCTGTCCGCCCCGATGGAGCGCAGCCCGGTCGCCGACACCACCGGCGAGTTCGCCGGCTGGCGGCAGCCCTCGGACGTCTGGTTCCTGGCCGGCACCTACGGCGGCCGGGTCGTGCGCCGCTGTCCGATCGCCGCCGGGAAGCCGGTCTTCTTCCCGGTCTTCAACACCCAGCGGATCGCCCTCGGCCTCTCCTCCGCACCGTGGCGCGTCGAGGCCTCCCAGGCCGAGGCGGCGCTCAACGGAGTCCCGCTGAAGGTGCACGAGTTCGCCTCCAGGCGCTTCCTGGCCACCGGCATCCCGCGGGTCGCCTGGGGCCTGTGGTGCGCCCTCGACCCGCTGGCGCCCGGCCAGTACGTGCTCACCGTCAAGGCCGCCGCCGGCGGTTTCCTGGTCGACACCACCTACCACCTGGACGCCGTCGACCTCTGACGCCGTCTCACAGGTGCGCGAGCAGCTCGCGCAGCGGGGCCGGCTCCCGCCCGGCGTCCAGTGCCCCGACCAGCAGGTGCCCGTAGCGGATCTTGCGGCCCGACTTCGTCCCCAGGAACCGCCGCAACTGCCCCTCCGGCCGTCCGCCCTGGTGCGCGGGCTGGCGGACGAAGGTCTGCCAGGCCGGGAGGTCGCCCTCGGCCTCGACGATCTCCGCCACCCGTGCCACGCCCAGCGCGCGGATCAGCTCCTCCTCCAGGTCCGCCACGCACACGAAGAAGCCCTCGCCCGGCGCCCCGGCCCGGTGCAACCCGCGCTCGTAGAAGCCCTGTTCGTTCTCGTCGCAGAGTCCGGCCAGCCGCAGTCCCAGCCCCGGCGGCCCGAGCAGGGCGGCAAAGCGGGCGACGTTCATCGCCCCGCGCATGGAGACGACGCACACCCCTTCGGCGGCCAGGTCCCGGTCCTGCCGGGAGGCCAGCGTCTCGACGGCCGCGAGATCGCTCGGCCCCTCCACCAGTACGGCCGCCCGCACGCCCAGGCGCTCGGCCAGCTCACCCGCCGGCCCGCCGGGGCCGCCGGCCGCCCAGCCGGTGACCGCGTCCCGGAACGCTTCGATGTCCGCCATGGGGCCGATTCTGCCCCCGCCGAGGCCACCGGTCCCGCCATTTTCCGCAGGAGCGCCGCCCCGCGGCGGAGTGCTCCTCGTCAGAACCGGGACCCCAACCGCCGTCAGTGACGGCTGAGGTAGGTGAGGACGGCGAGGACGCGACGGTGGCCGCTGTCGGCGGGGGAGAGGCCGAGCTTGGCGAAGATGTTGCCGATGTGCTTGTGGACGGCGTTCTCGGTGATGACGAGCCGGGTCGCGAGCGTGGCGTTGTCCTTCCCCTCGGCCATCAGGCCGAGGACTTCGCGTTCGCGCGGCGTGAGGGCGGCGATCGGGTCGTGGGCGGGGCGGGTGAGGAGCTGGGCGATCACCTCGGGATCCATCACGGTGCCGCCCGCGGCGACCCGGCGCAGTGCGTCGGTGAACTCGCTCACCCGGCTCACCCGGTCCTTGAGGAGGTAGCCGACGCCGCCGCGCCCGTCGGAGACCAGTTCGCCGGCGTACTGCTGCTCGACGTACTGGGAGAGGACCAACACGGGCAGGCCGGGGTGCCGGCGGCGGGCCTCGATGGCGGCGTGGATGCCCTCGTCGCGGAAGGCCGGTGGCAGCCGGACGTCGACGATGGTGACGTCCGGCCGGTGCTCGGCGACGGCGGCGAGGAAGCCGGGGGCGTCCTGGACGATCGCGGCGACCTGGAAGCCCGCGGCGGTCAGCAGGAGTTCCAGCCCGTTGGAGAGGAGGACGTTGTCCTCGGCGATCACGACCCGCACGGCAGGCTCACGGTGATCGTGGTCGGGCCGCCGCCGGGGCTGTGCAGGCGGAGGGTGCCGTCGAGCGCCAGGACGCGGTGCCGGATCCCGGCGATGCCGGTGCCCCGCGCCTCGTCGGCGCCGCCGACCCCGTCGTCGGAGGCCTCGATCGACAGCCGGTCGCCGTCGCGGGCGACGCGGACGGTGGTCCGGGTGGCCCGGCTGTGCTTGGCGGCGTTGGTGAGCGCCTCGGCGACCGTGAAGTACGCGACGGCCTCGACCGCGGCGGGGACGGTGCCGAGGGTGCCGATCTCCAGGGTGGTGTCGATCGCCGAGCGGCTCCCCAGCGAGGTCAGGGCCCCGGTGAGGCCGCGGTCGGCGAGGATCGGCGGGTAGATCGTGCGGATCACCGCGCGCAGCTCCGTCATGGCCTCCTCGGCGCTCTCGTGCGCCTCCTCCAGGAGCCTGGCCAGCATCCGGGGGTCGGTGTCCTGCAGCTCACGCGCCAGGCCCAGGCGCATCGCGATGGCCACCAGCCGGGCCTGCGTGCCGTCGTGCAGATCGCGTTCGATGCGGCGCAGTTCCAGACCGTGCGCGTTGATGGCCCCGGCCCGGGTCTCGGTCAGCGTCTCCACCCGCCGCGCCAGCTGCTCGGCGGCCGTGGGGGAGAGCAGCGCCACGCAGCTCCGGGCGTGCAGACGCGCCAGCAGCGGGACCAGCCAGAGGGTCAGCGCCGCGAGTACGACGAACTGCGCCGTCCCCCACGTCAGCGCGGTGCCCCAGCCGGTCAGCGGCACGCCGGCGGCGAAGCCGCCCGCGCGGGTGCCGGCGGGCAGCGCCCACCACAGGGGCACGGTGACGGCCGTCGTCAGCGTGTTGCCCGCGCACGCCACCGCGACGAGCCCGAACGCCGGGCCGCTCACCACGGAGGTGCCCAGCCACCCGAGTGCGTGCCACGTCCCGACCCGGACGGGACCGTCGTCCGGTGCGCGCAGCAGCCGGCCGGCGCGGCGGCGGTGCCAGGACGCCCAGGCCCGCGCCGCCCTCGGGACGAGGAGGAGTACGGGCAGCGCGGCCAGGGCGAGCGCGGCGGCGCCCAGGCTTCCCAGCAGATAGCCCAGCGCGCGCCACGTCGCCGACAGCCGATCGGTCCCCCGGTGCTTCATCCGCCCAAGTCTGAGGCATGATCACCGGGCCCGGCACTACAGCCCACCACCCTGTTTTCCCGCCCGTGGGCGGTAGCGCGGGCGCACCTCGGCCGGACCTACCGTCAACGCCCATGACGACCCGACCGATGATCCGACAGACAACCCGATCGACGACCCGATCGACGAAGCGATCGACGAAGCGATCCTTCGCACGGAGCCTGGCGCTGGGCGCCGTCGTGACGGCGACCCTCGCCACCACCGTGCCCGGCGCGACGGCCGCCGCCGAGCGCCCGGAGGCACGCCTGCAGCGCGACGCCGACGCGATCACCGCACTCGGCGTGACGGGCGTGCAGGCCCGCCTGACCACCTCCGCCGGCGGCAACGCGACCGTCACCAGCGGCGTCGGCGATCTGGCGGACGGGCGGCCGGTGTCGGCCGACGGCCACTTCCGGATCGCCAGCGTCACCAAGACCTTCGTGGCCACCGTGGTCCTGCAACTCGTCGGCGAGGGCCGGCTCTCGCTGGACGACCGGGTCGAGCGGTGGCTGCCCGGCGTGGTGTCCGGCAACGGCAACGACGGGCGCGCGATCACCGTCCGTCAGCTGCTCCAGCACACCGGCGGCCTCCACGACGACTACCCGGACTACACCTCGGCGGAGGACTTCCAGCGGTACCGGTACGACAGCTGGACGCCCGAGCAGATCGTCGCCCGGGCGATGGGCCACCACCCGGACTCCGAGCCCGGTGAGCAGTGGCGCTACGGCAACACCGGGTACGTCCTGCTCGGCATGATCATCGAGCGGGTCACCGGGAAGACCTGGGACGTGGAGGTCAGGGAGCGGATCTCCCGGCCGCTCGGCCTCGACCACACCTTCCGGCCGGGGACGTCCCCCACGCTGCCCGAGCCGCACGCCCGCACCTACCAGAGCTTCGGGCCCGGCGAGCCGCTGGTGGACGTCACCGAGCAGGTCGGCTCGGGCACCAACGGGGAGGCCGGGCTGGTCTCCACCACCGCCGACCTCGACCGGTTCTTCGGTGCCCTGCTCGGCGGCCGGCTGCTGCCGCCGGCGCAGCTGGCGCAGATGAAGCGGACCGTCCGGATCGGCCAGGAGTTCCGCGAGCTCATGCCGCGCGCCCGCGACGGCCTGGGGCTGTTCTCCCGCCCGCTGTCCTGCGGCGGGCGGTACTGGGGCCACGAGGGCGGCGACGCCGGCTGGGTCACCGCCACCGGAGCCACCGCCGACGGCCGGCGCACCGTCACGGTCTCGCTGTCGGGCGTGCTCGCCGCCTCCGCGGACGAGGTGCTGGGCGTGGAGCGGGCCATGAGCAAGCTGGTCGACGACGCCCTGTGCGCGGCGCCGGGCGCACGCTCGTAGAAGCGTCGGCGGTGTGGGAAGTCGGCGGGTCCGACTTCCCACTCCGTGCTACCGCGCGTCGGCGGTCCGTGCGCTCGCCGCCGCCGCGATCATGCGGTGCATGACGGCCACCGGCAGGCTCGGGTTGACGGCGGCGTCCTCGGCGGTGAACGGGTCCCGGAGCGCGGCGGCCAGCAGCGCCGGGGGCAGGGCCGGGTGCCGGTGGGCGAAGCTGTTGAGGTGGGAGACGTCGTCGGCGGCGAGCGCGGCGACGGTCGCGGGGGAGAGCCGGGGGTCGTGGGCGGCCTCCCGACGGACCATCGGGTCCGGGTCGCGGGCGAGGCGCTCGGCGTCGGCGGCGGTGGACGCGGGGTCGTCCAGGGCGAGCCGGCGCATGTGCGGGCGGGGGTCGTCGAGGAAGCGGAGCAGGCCGTCACGGGGGAAGTGGGGATGGTTGCGCGGGCGGCCGGGGAAGGAGAAGCTACCGGACCAGCCCTCCTCCCAGAGGCCGAGCAGCAGCTCGGCGGGGGCGTCGTCGCAGGACTCGGTGAGGAAGAGGCGGACGGCGAAGTCCTCGTCCCGGGCGAGCAGTTCGACGACGTCCGGGGGCAGCCGGCGGGCGCGGGCGACGCTGCGGCGGACCCAGGCCTTCGGGGAGGCGGCCAACTGCCGCATGGCGGCGGGGTCGTGGTGGAGGGCGGCGACCCAGGGCAGGGCGTAGGTCCGGTCGCTCGGCTCGATGTCGGGGACGGCGTCGGCCAGTTCGGCGATTCCCTCCGAAGTCGCGGGCGGCTCGGAATCCGGGCTGCGGCCGGGTTCGGGGGCGGGTTCGCCTTCACGGGCCGCGTCGGCCGCCTTCCGCAGCTGCTCGTGGTCGGCCCGCCCGGTGGTGGCGGCGAGCAGACGGTCCCACCGGGCGGGCGAGAGGTTGCTGCGGCGGAGGAGGCCGGTGTGTCCGGCGTCGAGGAGGGCGAGGTGGACGTCCGTCGGGGCAGCCTTGTTGAAGACCAGGCAGTCCAGCCATATCTCGATGAGCTCCGCGCCCGGTCCGGGCGGCGCGAACAGCGGGGCCCACACGGCGTCGTCGTCCGGGTGATCGTCGGTCTCCACCGGGGCAGGGTAGCGGAGGCGCGCGACCGGGCTACCCGGCGTCGGCCGTGACGCGGTCGAGTTCGGCGGCGGGGTACGGCGTGCGCTTGCTCTCGGTGAGCAGCCGGCGCTGGAAGCCGCCCAGGACGACGGCGGTCCGGGCGTGCCGGTCGACGATCGCCGCGACCTCCGCCGGGACGCCGTCGGGCCGCCGGCCGGCGAGCCACTGCTCCAGGAAGGCGGTCGGCTCGGTGTCGCCCCGGTAGGGGGTGAGGAGGTGGTGGCGGAGCAGGTGGGTCACGGTGTGGTCGCGGTCGTAGGCGCGGTGGTGGGCGAAGAACTGCCGTTCTGCCGGGGAGAGTTCGAAGTCCGTGCTGAGTGCGAGCCCGAAGTCCGCGAAGTAGACGCGGCGGCCGTCGGTGAGGAGGTTCTCGAAGTGGGCGTCGAAGTGCACGAGCCCGCGCGAGCGCATGAAGGCCGCGCCCCGCGCCACGGCGTCGGCCGCCCACCCGTACCGGCCCGCGTCCCGCTGCTCGCGCAGCCAGGCGGTGAGCGTCTGCGGCACGTGCTCCAGGAAGAGCACCAGGCTGTGGCCGGCCCGTCCGATCGCCTCCAGCCGCTCGCGCACGGCCGGGGAACCGTCCCAGTGGGCGACGGCGCCGTCGACGCCGCCGAGGTAGTCCATGAAGCCCTCGGGCGGCGTGTCGGGCAGCACGCGCCAGTGGTACATCAGCGGGAAGCCGTCGTACTCGCCGCCCAGGACCCAGTGGGTGGCCATGGTGTGCGCGGCCAGCTCCCGCCAGGCGCCGAACCCGGCCGAGCCGATCCCGTACTGGTAGAAGGTGGGCAGGCCGAAGTGGTTCGCCGTGGAGCGGACGTTCTCCGGGCGGAGTTCGAGGTCCGTCAGCGGCACCTTCTTGACGAACACCCGCGTCCCGTCGACCTCCAGAGCCGCGGACGTGCCGCCGACGCCGGTCCCGAGGGGCCGGGCGTCGGCCACGACCTCACCGAGCCGCCGGTCGCCGAGCAGCGACAGGCGGGTCGCGAGGGAACCGTAGGCGGCGAGCCGGGCCGGCTCCGGGGCTTCGACGTGACGCAACTGCCGCTCCTCGCTCGGTGATCACGCCAACATAGGTGACGCTGCCGGCCCGGGGCGACCGCCTTCCGGGTGGGCGGCGTACTCGTATGTGTTCTGCGATGCCTCGTTCCCGTTGCCAACTGGTCGACTGGCACAGCGTGTCGCTGCGAACCGGGTCGACGGAGGTACCTGATGGCGCCTACTCTCCTGTTGGGAAACGAAGTTGCCGCGTAGGCCGCCCCGGCCGGCGGAGCTGGCCCGAGTCCTGGAGAGGGAGCGGCGATGATGAAGCGGACTCGCCTGGTGCTGGCGGCCACGGCCGGGGTTCTGGTCGTAGCGGGCACGGCCACCGCAGTGGCCGTGGCCGGCGATTCTGCGGGCGTGGTCGTACAGGAGGATCTTCCGCTCTCGCCCGAGATGCAGCGATACGTGAAGGATCCGGCCGCATTCGAGGAACTCCTGCGCACGAGTCCCCCCACGCCGCTGATGGAACGAGTGCACCCGTCTGGGAAGTAGAGGCGGACGTGGGTCCGCGACGTCTGTCACGGACCCACGGTCCTGCGGGTTGATCAGTTGGCGTTGAGCCAGTTGATCACGCCGGCGGCGTTTCCTCCGTGGTTGGACGAGTAGAGGTAGTTCTCGACCCACTGGTTATGGTCGTCGGCGATGCGGTGGCTGTTCGTTCCCACGATCTGGCTGTTGACACCGAAGTTGATGATCATGGGGCCGCCGCTGGCTCCGCCACCCATGTCGCAGGCAAGCTTGAGGCGGTTGTCGAGCGGATTCCAGTTGCCGGCGTCTACGGCGTTGCCGTGGCAGTACATCGGCTTGGTTCCGTTGTAGAGCTCTGCGCTCGTGCGGTTGTACCCGTCGGCGGGGTAGCCGAGCGAAGTGACGTCGTCGATATCGGAGTCACTGTTGAATCGGTAGCCGTAGGCTCCGGTCCAATCTTGAAGATTTCCGTACCCAGCCTCCGGCGCGGCGACGATTCCGCCGCCGACATCGCCCCAGTGGAAGTCACTGTCGTTCGCCCAGGCGGATGAGACGATGCCTTTCTGAAGGGGCCAGTATCCCCACGGAGCGGTTTCATCGTATCCGGGGGCAAAAACGAAGTTCGAGTAGAAGCCCCCATTCTTTCCTCCGTGGATGCAGTGGCCTGCAGTCCAGATCGAGTTCTTGTTGTTTGACACGATGGCGGAGGCGGTGCATGAACTGTACCCGCCGTCGCCCGTCGAGAAGAAGAGCCTGCCCGCGATGTTGACCTGCCATCCGAGCGGCGACGCCAGGTCCGAGCGCGAGAGGTCGGCGATTGCGCTGTTGGTGGTGAGCGGCGAGGCCGTGACTGTGGCCCTGCCCGTAGGGGCTGCGGCGTCCGCCGCCACGGGGCCATGCTCCCGCACTTTCCTCTGATTCTTCTGTGCCTTCTCGTGGGCCCTCTTGGCGGACTCGAACGTGACGACCGGAGCGGGCAGCTCGTTCTCTGCTGCGCGCTGCAGACGCTCGGGTGTCCAGAATTCACGCAAGGATTCGGCCGACTGGCTGAAATCTGTGCAGGACCGTCCGGAAGCCGTCGGTATCGATGGCGGGAATGTCACCTTCTCGGGATGATTGGCGGGATGTGACGACGTCGGTTGCCGGCTGAAGCTGTCATCGACGGGCAGCCCGAGCGCCACACAAGACCCGTGAGTCCCACAAGTCGCCGCCACCACGCCTCGTCCCTGCTCTGGACCTGATCTTCGAAGACGATCTCTAGCCCGGCGGCCGGAGGCGGGCGAAGCGGCGGACGACCGGGGCGAGGTAGTCGGCGTGCGGGCCGGGGAGGCCCGGCAGGTCGGCGGGGGAGCGGACGAAGGCCAGCTCGACCAGCTCCCGTTCGGGCGGCGCGAGGGCGCCGAACCGCTCGCGCAGTGCCGCTTCGGGTTGCGGCGGGGCGAGGAAGAGCACGCCGACGCTGCCGTACCGGCCCCGGGTGACCGCCCACATCGCCAACTCGCCCGGCCCGGCGGTCACTCCGGTCTCCTCGGCCAGTTCCCGGGCGGCGTTGCGGCGCAGCGCGGCGAGGTCCAGGCGCTCGCCGTCGGGCGGGGGTTCGACGGCGCCGCCGGGCGGTTGCCAGCGTCCGGGGGCGGCGGTGGTCGGGGACATCCGGCCGACGAGCAGACGGCCGTCGTCGGTGGGCTGCAGGACGCTCACGGAGAGGGAGGCGGTGGGGGCGGCGGACGCGGTGACGTGGCGGAGCGCGTAGTGCCGGTACGTCACGCGCGTCCAGAAGACGTGGAGTTCGCCCGGCCGGGGCCACGAGGTGCCCGCGCACGCCACCACCGGGCCGTCGAAGAGTGTGGGATTGGCCAGGACCATCTCCGCCCAGACGCGGTCCCGGGCCCGCCGCTCCTCGGCGGTCAGGCGGGCGGCGGGCACTTCGACGAGCCGGATGCGGCGGGCGCCGAGCACCTCGGCGGGCGGCGGGAGGAACGGCGAGGGTGTCTCGGGCATCCGCCCATGGAAGCAGGAACGGGCCGCGCGGTCAGCTCGGCGCGACGGGTGCGTTCGGGAAGCCGTAGGCGCGGTCGGCGGCGGTCACCACCCAGAGCGGGAACTGCTCCGGCCGGATCGGTGGCGAGGCGGGGAAGTCGGGGCGCAGCGCGGCCCGAGGTCGGGTCGGGCCGTGCTGTACGACAACGGCTGGTCGCTGGACATGTACGTGGACCGGCAGGCGGCGGAGAGCCTGGCGGTGGCGTGGGGGCTGGCCGCACGGTCGCGGCGGTCGCTGGTGCACGTGCCGCTGAAGGCGGGGCGCGAGGGGCCGGCGGGGATCGGCGAGTGGCAGCGGTCGTCGGTGGTGCTGGACCTGGTGCTGGTGCAGCCCGCGTTGGGGTTCCCGCCCTCGCGCTGGAAGGCGGTGCGGGGCCGGCTGGGCGCCGGGAGGCCGCACACGATGGAGATCCCCGCAACCGACTTCCCGAGGGGCGGCGAGGACGACGACCGGCCCGCGCGCCGTGGCAATCGGCGCGACGAGCTGCGCTTCGGCCACGCCGCCGGGACGCTGTTCCTCACCGGCACCGCCACGGCGTTCCGCTCGACCGGCGCACTGGTGCACGCACTGGTGACCGACGGCCCGGCCCGCGCCCTGGACTACCCCGGGACCCACGAGTGCGTGACCCTGGAGCACGACGGCGCCCGGCACGGACGCCCCCTGCGCCACGGCCCGGGCATGATGCACATCGAGTACGCCCACGGCTGGAAGGTGGCGTGAGAGCCCGGCGGCGGTCGCGCGCTTGCGGCTTCGGCCGGGTTCCGGCCGGTCAGGTTCCTGACGCCGCCAGGAACCTCAGCACCGCGAGGACGCGGCGGTGGTCCGCGTCGGCGGTGGGGAGGTCGAGTTTGGCGAAGATGTTGTTGATGTGCTTGGCCACCGCGCTCTCGCCGACCACCAGTGCCTGCGCGATGCCGGCGTTGGAGCGGCCCTCGGCCATGACGCCGAGGACGTCGCGTTCGCGCGGGGTGAGCCGCTTCAGCGGGTCCAGGTCGCGGCGCAGCAGGAGTTGTGAGACGACCTGCGGATCCAGTGCCGTGCCGCCTTCCGCCACCCGCCGCACCGCCGCCACGAACTCCGCCACATCGGCGACGCGCTGCTTGAGCAGGTAGCCGACGCCGCCGGTGTTGGTGGAGAGCAGCTCGGCCGCGTACCGCTCCTCCACGTACTGCGACAGCAGCACCACCGCCGTCCCCGGCCAGCGCCGACGGATCTCCACCGCGGCGCGCACCCCCTCGTCGGTGAAGCCCGGCGGCATCCGGACGTCGACCAGCGCGAGTTCGGGCCGGTGCTCCGCCACCGCCGCCAACAGTGCCTCGCCGTCCCCGGCTTCGGTGGCGACCTGGAACCCGCCCATCTCCAGCACCTTGACCAGGCCGACCCGCAACAGCACCGAGTCCTCGGCGATCACCGCTCGCACGGCAACTCCGCCGTCACCGTGGTCGGTCCGCCGATGGGACTGCTGACCTGCAGGGTGCCGTCGAGGGAGCCGACCCGCTTGGCCAGCCCGCTCAGTCCCGTGCCGGCGCGGGCGTCGGCCCCGCCCAGCCCGTCGTCGGTGATGTTCACCCGCAGCACCTTACCGACCTGCCGGACGGTCACTTCGGCACGCGTCGCGCGGGCGTGCTTGGTCACGTTGCTCAACGCCTCCGAGACCACGAAGTACGCGACCGACTCCACGGCGGGCGCCGCCCGCTCCGTCAGATCGACCCGCAGGCGCACCGGCAGGGGCGCCCGGGCGGCCAGTCCGGACAGCGCCGCGTCCAGGCCCCGGTCTTCGAGCACGGCCGGATGCAGGCCCCGGACCAGGTCGTTGAGTTCCTCGATCGCCTGCTTGGCCTCCAGGTGTGCCCCGGCGAGCGCTTCGCGGGCTCCGGCCGGCAGGTCGGGCTGGGTGGCCATCGCCAGGCCCAGGTTGACCGCGAGCGAGACCAACCGCTGCTGGGTGCCGTCGTGCAGATCGCGCTCGATGCGGCGGCGCTCGGCGTCGACGGCTTCGATCAGGCCGGTGCGGCTCTGGTCCAACGCGTCCACCCGCTCGCGGAGTTGCTGGGCCGGGCTGGGCCCGAGCAGAGCCATCGCCGCACGCGTCTCGCCGCGGGCCGCCGCCCCCGCCGCCCACGGAACGGCGCAGAGCAGGACGAGTCCGCCCAGCGTGTAGCACGGAAGTTGCGTCGTGGCGCCGAACCACTTCTCGCGCACCTCCACCGGCAGCTCCCACGCCCAGGCGGAGCAGCCGGCGCCCGCCAGGCCCACGGGCAGCGCCATGAGCACCAGCAGTTCCGACACCGCCAGGACCGGG
The DNA here is from genome assembly GCF_040609255.1 of Kitasatospora sp. NPDC004723. Classification (NCBI taxonomy): domain Bacteria; kingdom Bacillati; phylum Actinomycetota; class Actinomycetes; order Kitasatosporales; family Streptomycetaceae; genus Kitasatospora; species Kitasatospora sp. NPDC004723. The sequence goes on from NZ_JBEXJT010000034.1 coordinate 86,046, forward strand.
CCCAGCAGGAGGTGGTAGCCGAGCTGCCCCCAGGTGCGCGGCGCGCGGAGCCAACGGGCGGCCGCCGCCCCCGGCCACCGCCGCTCCGGCGCGGGCGTCGGCCGGGGGAGGAACACGCCGAGCAGCGCCCGGTGCCGGGCGCGCTGAACAGCCGTCAGCACCGGCACGCCGAGCAGGATCACGGCGACCGAGGCGGGCAGCCCGAGCGGCCAGTTCCCGGCCTCGACGGAGGTCGCCACGCCCCAGCTCCACACCGGCACCAGCGCCAGGTGCGGCAGCACGCCGGCAGCCAGGAAACCGGCGTCCCGCCGCGCCCGAAGGACCGAGCGCCGCAGCCCGGGAGGAATCATCACGGCTCGAACCTAGATCACCACGACCGGTGCGTGCCATGCGCCCAGGACCCGGTCCGATGGTGAAACCAGTACCACCAAGGGGCTGACTCACCGCCACGTCAGGTCCTGGTGCCGCAGCAGGCAACGTTCGCCCTGCCGGAGGTCCTGCCGGTGGAGGGCTTCGGCCGTTGCCGACATAATCGACCGATGAGCTCGATCGAACGGCCTTTGCCGCCCCTGAACGCCGACGAGCGCACCACGCTCGAAAGCTGGCTTGACTTTCACCGCGTCACCCTCGCCAGGAAGTGCGAGGGCCTGGACGATGGGCAGGCCGCCGTCGCGTCCGTGCAACCGTCCGGCTTCACCTTGACCGGCCTCGTCCAGCACATGGCGGAGGTGGAGCGGAACTGGTTCCGCCGAGTGTTCGCCGGAGAGCAGGCCCCGCCCATCTACGACCCGCAGGCCGACCCGTCTGCCCCCGACGGCGGCTTCGAACTGGCCGAGGGCGCCACACTGCACGACGCTCTGGCCACCTGGCACGCGGAGATCGCCCGCAGCCGCGAGCTCTGCGCCGCCCGTGCCCTGACCGACACAGGCCGCTTCATGGAGCAGGACGTCAGCCTCCGCTGGATCTACGTCCACATGATCGAGGAGTACGCCCGCCACAACGGCCACGCCGACCTGCTCCGGGAGCGCATCGACGGCACCACTGGTGTATGACAACGGATCGGTTGAGGTCCGGCCTAGCGTGAGGTGACGCGCCGCCGGGCTCCGGTCCGGGCGGCGCGTCGTGTCAGAGGCCCCGGTGGCTGAACATGTGCAGATCCGGCCGATGGCTTCGGGTCAGGTCCGCTTGCGGCTCGCGATCTGGTCGGAGAGCTGCCGCACGTGGGCGGGGTCCGCGTCCCGGGCGAGGGCGATGTGTGGTCCATGACGGCCGGCGGGTAGCGCACGGGCAACGTCTGTCCTGGGGCGGTCCGGGCGCCCCTTGCGGGTGGGGAGAGGGTCGCGCAGCCTGGCGACGTACCGCCGGTATGCCCGTGCCTCGGCGGAGGCGCCTTCGACGGCGGCGAGACGGTGGGGGAACAGCACGCCTCCCGCGTGCAGTTGGGCGCCGGTCCCGAAGCGGTTGCCGTGCAGGCGGCCGGTCACCAGCCGGCCCCGGTCGACCTGGAACCAGACCTCGCGCCGGTTGCCGAACAGCACGATGCTCTCGCGGAGATCGTGCACGTCGGTGTACACGTCGAAGTCCCAGTCACCCGCGGCTGCCCCCCACCCGTGGTGCCCACGGAGGTGGTGCATGAACCGGGGGAGGCCGACGGGGGAGCCGAAGGGGATTACCGCGTCGGCGTAGGGCTCACCGGCGATGAAGTGGAGCCTGAACTCCAGGCCGTACAGCCGCCCGTGGACCTTTCGCCTGATGGAGAGCGAGAACATGTCCGCGTCGTCGAAGCTGGAGCGGTGGTCGGGACGGACGTTCCGGCTCAGGTAGTCGAACGAGAGCGTCCGCCGATCGACGAGCAGGCCGGGGATCCGTGCGGCGGAGCCGTGCAGCAGGTAGAGACACATCAGGTCCACCGGATGTGTCTCGCGTGCCAGGCGAGTGAAGAACCCATCGGAAAAACCGTCCCGCAAAGCGCCTCCCGCCCTCCCGCCCTCCGCTGTGCCGTGGGCACGGGCAAATCTACGGCAGTCGCGAGGAGTTCCGCGGCCCCCGACCGGAGAACCCGGTCGGGGGCCGGCGGTCGGGGCCTCTGGGTGGTGGTGATCAGATGGTGTCGAACTCGTCCGCTTGGACGGCGGAGATGAAGGATCGCCAGGCGTCGGAGGGGAAGACGAGCGCGGGGCCGGACGGGTCCTTGGAGTCGCGGACGGGGACGAGGCCGGGGAAGTCGGGGGCGACCTCGACACAGGTCCCCCCGTTGTTGCTGTGGGAGGACTTGAACCAGGCAGCGTTGGACAGGTCTACGGGGCCGTTCATGACGTTCCTTTCACGCCTGACGGATCATCTCCAGCGAGGCGGCTTTCGGCAGCGCTTCCACTGTGAGTTGATGGTAGTCCCTTTCCAAGGATCGGGAAGTTTCGCTCTGCCGAACGAGGAACCCCCGCATCTGGCACTCCGAGTAGGCCAGTAGAGAACGGTCGGCCATGGTCAGCAACGTGACCACCATCGTGAACGGCAACTCCTCGGCCAGGCTGTACGGGGCGATCTGGATGGTGACGTAGGGCCTGGTCGCCAGCTCCGCCAGGTGTCGGAGCTGGCGTCGCATCACATCTCGACCACCCACCGGCCGGTGGAGACATCCCTCGTCGAGGACGAAGTGGAGCCACGGAGCCGGCGTTCGGTCCAGCAGCTTCTGTCGGGTCAGGAGGAAATTGACCCGGTCGTCCGCCTGCTCCTGCGTGATCTTTCCGCGTCGTACAGCGGCGGCGGCGAACGCCGCCGCGTACTCCCGGGTCTGTAGAAGCCCAGGAACAACGCCGAGTTCGAAGTGTCGAATCTCGACTGCCTTGGCCTCCTGAGCTGCGTATTCGGGGAACCCTTCGAGGAGCGAGGTGTTGCTGATGTTCCAGAACATCAGCTCCAGGGTGCCGCCGGTGTCGAGCGCATCATCGGACTTGATGGCGAAGAGCTGGGTGGGATTGCGCGTCCCTCTTTCGATGGAGGACACGAGGGTGTCGCTGTAGCCGATGATCTTCCCCAGATCGACCTGGGTGAACCCCTTCGCCTCGCGTGATCTGCGGAGTTGAACTCCGAAGGCCGCCGCGGGCGATGACGTGGGGTCAAGTTCTGTTCGCCGCATGTTCGATCGCCTCCAAAGGCCCGAATCCCACATGGCCGAAGTGTCCAGTGCGAGCCCTTCCGATCGTAGCCCAGATCGCCCCACCATGGATACGGGTCGTAGCGATCCCTATGCACAGCGCAACCAGGAGCCCCCATGCCCAGTCGCCCCCGCATGCCCATTGACACCCCCACCGTCGGCGAGATCGTCCGAGACCTCGGGCACCGGGACTTCTCCGGCAAGCCCATCGAGGCCGTGTACATGGACACCCTCGCCGGGCTGGTCTACCTCCGCCCCGAATCCGGCGGCTGCGAGTGGACCACCAAGCCCGAACACATCCAGGCCCTCGCCGAGCCCCGCTTCGTCAGCGTCCAGCACCCCAGCCGGCCCCGCGTCGCCGACGTGGCGTGAAGCTGCTCGCCACCGTCCTCGGCGTCGCCACCCTCTCCACCCTCACCGCCGCCCTCGTCTGCTGGCCCATCCACAACGGGCCGCTCGCACCGCAGTTGCTGATATCCGGGCTGATCCTCACCGCCGGCATCTGCGCCGGACTGCCCGCCTGCTTCACCTGGCTCTCGCCCAACAGGAGCACCCCCGTGCTGCACCACCTCCCCGCCATCCTCACCAACCCGCCCCGCCGACGCCTCGGCCACCAGGCCCTCATCCTCAACCGCGACGGCGCCGTCCTCCTG
>NZ_JBEXJT010000035.1:0-88924 GCF_040609255.1 Kitasatospora sp. NPDC004723
TTCCGATGTGGGGCGGCCGGGCGCCCCCCCCGCCCCCGCCCCCCGGCCCCCCGTCCCCGGCCCGCCCCATGGCGGCGCCGAATCCGGGGCCGGGCGGGCGCGCCGTGGTTGAGTAGGCCGTATGACGACCTCCGCGCGCCCCGTCCCGCCGACCGGCCCCTCCGGCGGTCACCCGCCCTTCCGCGTCGGTCTGATCGGCTACGGCCTGGCCGGCTCCGCCTTCCACGCCCCGCTCATCGCCACCACCCCCGGGCTCCGGCTGGACGCGGTGGTCACCGCCAACCCGGAGCGCCGGGAGCAGCTGCGGCGCGAGCACCCCGGGGCGCGCGCCGTCGACACGCCCGAGCAGCTGCTCGCCGACCCGGAGGCGCTCGACCTGGTCGTCATCGCCTCCCCCAACCGCACCCACGCCCCGCTCGCCCGCGCCGCCCTGACCGCCGGGCTGGCCACCGTGGTCGACAAGCCGCTGGCCGGGACCGCCGCCGAGGCGCGCGAGCTGTGCGAACTCGCCGAGGCCGGCGGCACCCTGCTCACCGTCTTCCAGAACCGCCGCTGGGACGGCGACTTCCTCACCGCCGCCCGGCTGGTCCGCGAGGGCGCGCTCGGCCGGGTGCACCGCTTCGAATCGCGCTTCGAGCGCTTCCGGCCCAAGCCCAAGGCGGGCTGGCGCGAGCTCGCCGACCCGGCCGAGGTCGGCGGCACCTTCTACGACCTGGGCAGCCACCTCGTCGACCAGGCGCTCACGCTCTTCGGGCCGGCCGACACGGTGTACGCCGAGATCGACATCCGGCGCGACGGCGCGGTGGTCGACGACGACGCCTTCCTCGCCCTCACCCACGCCGACGGCACCCGCTCCCACCTGTGGACCAGCGCCGTCGCCCCGCTGATCGGCCCGCACCTGCGGGTCCTCGGCGACACCGCCGGGTACGTCAAGTGGGGCATGGACCCGCAGGAGGCCGCGCTGCGCTCCGGGCTGCGCCCCGACCCCGCCGCCGGGACCCCCTGGGGCACCGAGGACCCCGCCCGCGACGGCGTCCTCGGCACCGACGGGTCCGCCGTCGCGGTGCCCACCGACCCCGGCGACTACCCCGCCTTCTACGCGGGCGTCGCCGCCGCCCTGGCCACCCCCGGCACCCCGCCGCCGGTCGACCCGCGCGACGCCGTCGCCACCCTCACCGTCCTGGAGGCCGCCCGCGCCTCCGCCGCCACCGGCACCACCGTCCGGCTCGGCTGACCCCGGCCCCGGCCCCGGCCCCGGCCCGCCGCTGAACTCCGCTGAACTCGGCCCGCCGCACCTACCGGCCCGCTCCCCCGTCCGCCTACGCTGCACCCCATGCAGACCTGGGAGGAGCGGTACCGCCAGGGCCGGGCGGACAAGGCGGACCAGCAGCAGCGGGCCCGGGCCGACGCGGTCGCCCTGCAGCGCCGCAGCTGGGCCCGGGGCGAGAACGTGCACGGGACGCCGGTCACCGTGACCGCCCCGGACGGCCGGCCGGTCGGCCTGCGGGTCGTGTGGGCCGGCGCCGGACTGCCCGCCGGCCGCGAGCCCGACAGGCGCCGGACCCGCAGCCGCTTCCTCGCCGGCCTCCTGGGAGGCCTCGCCGCGCTGTCGGAACTCGTCGGCGCCCTCGCGCTGCTGGGCCTCGCCCTGCGCTGGCTGTTCATCGAGCTGACCGGCCGCCCGCACTACGCCGTGCTCGCCACCACCGACGGCAGCCCCCTCGCCGTCCACCGCACCCGCCGCCGCAGGCAGGCCCTGATCGCCGCGTCGGCGCTCGCCGACCGGATCGAACACGACGGCACCGCCGCCCTCACATGACGAGGGACGAGGAGCAGCGCCGCCGGGAGCGGGAGTGGACCGCCGAGTTCGAACGACGGGCGGCGGCGACCGACGCGGCGCGGGCGGAGCGCACGCGGGTCGAACGCGCGGCTGCCCTGCGGGCGGCCTGGGCGCGCGGCGAGCGCGGCGAGCGCCATGCGTTCACCGAGGTCGGCGGCCCGGACGGCGGCGAGCCGGTGCGGATCGCGGTGGTCTGGCTCGGCCGGTTCCGGGCCGTGGCCAGGGCCTGCCGCCCGTCGGCCTCGGGAGGCGGCCAGATCACCGACGGGCTGGGCGTCGTCCTCCTGCTGCCGGTCCTGCTGCTGCTGGGGCTCGACCACGGCCTCCGCCTGCTGTTCCTCCGGCTCTCCGGCCGGCCGCGCTGGGCCGTCGTCGCCGCCGTGGGAGCGGGCGGAAAGCCCGTGGTCGTGCACCGCGGGCGTGACCAACGGCCCGCCGCCCTCGCCGCGGCGGCCCTGGCCGAGCGCGTCGAGCGGGAGGGCGCGGCGGCCCTGCGGACCGGGGGCGGCTGAGCGGGGCCGAGCGGGATCAGACGCCGATGACCTCGACCGCCGAGCCCAGCCCCTTGAAGTCCGCGACGTTGCGCGTGTACAGCGGCAGGCCGTGCGCGGAGGCGATCGCGGCGATCATCAGATCGATCCGGCGCGGACGCGGCTGCCGCCCGGCGGCGATGGTCAGCGTCACCAGGGTGCCGTAGCGGGCGGCGGCGGCCGCGTCGAAGGGCAGCGGCTCGAAGTCCGCCATCGCCGCGCCCAGCACCTCCATCCGGGCCGCCCGGCTGATCGGGTCGCGGGCCATCGAGACGCCCTGCTGCAGTTCGGCGAAGGTGATCGCGGTCAGCTCCGGCACGGCCGGCAGGTCGGCCGGGCTGAGCAGCGCCAGGTCGATGTAGACACAGGTGTCCAGCACCCCGGCGGGTCGCCGCCGGGAGGCCCGCCGTCGCTCAGCCACGCCGCGGCCGCTCGAACGGGTCGCCGTCCTCGTCGCCGACCAGTTCCTCCGGGCCGAAGTCCTCCTCGGCCTCCTTGCGCATCTGCTGGTAGTCCACCCGCGGCAGCTTCACGTGCCGCGCCACCAGTTCCTCCGCCGTGAGCCGCCGCCGCCCCACGACCGGCCGCAGCTCCGCGACCTCGACCCCGTTCCTGGTGATGTGGAAGGTCTCCCCCGCCTCCACGGCGTCCATCACCGCGGCGGAGTTGTTCCGGAACTCCCGCTGGGTAATCGTCTTCATCCTCCCAAGGTAGCCCCGTGTAGCACCTGCGGCTACACCTCGCGCTCGATCCGATCCAATAAATCGATCGCACGGACGCCACCCATTCGTTACGCTGCGCACACGAGCAGTCACAATGGGGGGGATGCAGTACCAGGTCAATGTGTGGGACCGGTACAACTGGGACTCGGGCAAGAGCACGAACATCGCCGGTATCAACGTCTCGGACTCGGACATGCAGGGCCTCCACCAGACGGGCCTGGCACAGGAATACAACTTGAACGGCCGAAGTACACCGTCGACCCGGACGGTGAGCGACACCGGGCCGGTTCTGCCTGCGGGCACGGGTGAGCGGTACACCGACCGGGAGGGCGGGCGTACCGACGCCGGGAGGGAGACACGGTGACCTCCACGTCACGAGCCTCGGCAACGGCCGGCCGCTCCCGTCGGCGGTTGCTGATCGGCGGATTCACGGCACTGGTCGTGCTGGTGGCCGCCGCCGTGGGCGGCCTCTACTGGCTGGACTACGAGTCTCGCCATCCCGAGCCCGACAGTGGGCGGCCAGGCGCCTGGATGTCCACGAGCGCGGACGAGGTGTCCCGCTTCGCCCATGTGGGAATCCCGGCCGCGGCGATCGACGTCCGGTGGGGCTACCAGAACGGGTTCCAGGACGACTTCGCCGTCCTCGCGTTCCGTGTGCCGCAGGCCGGGCTGGAGGACTTCAAGGGCACCCTCACTGTCTCGGGCTGGGCCGAGAGCAGGTACGTCCAGAGCGCGGATCTGGACGGCTTCCAGCACGTGGGCGCGCCCGATCCATCAAGCACGCTCCCGCTGACCTGCGGGGACTTCTACTCACCGGGTCCGGCCAAGCAGATCGGCACACGCGTCTGCTTCGCCGCACGGGACGACGGGACGAGTCAGGTGTGGGTCAGCGCGATGCACACACCCTGAACCGGGAACCGGGGCGGGGGTCCGATCGTCTTCCCGGTCTGGAACACTGAACGCACGGGTCCGGAGCGCACAGGGAGGGCGGGGACGTGACGGTGATCGCGATGCTGCTCGGGGTGCTCCGGGTGCTGAGCGGGGAGTGGCTCGCCGAGGGTGGCGGGTCGCTGACCTCGGTGGCGGCCGCGGCCGCCGTGGTGCTGGTGGCCGGGGCGGTCGCGGGGGCGCTGGTCGTCGCGCGGCTGCTGGGGGCGCGGGCGCCCGCGAACGTACGGGACGGGATGCTGCGCAGGCGCGCGTTCCGGACGGCGTTCCTTCCGCAGCGCGATCCGGATGCCCGGGGCCGGCGACGCCCGAGGGCCCCGGGGGCGGCCCCGGCGGCCGCGTAGTCCCGGTAGTAGTCCCGGCAGCAAGTCCTTCCCGGCACACCGCACAGCGCGGCCGTCCTCCGCCGACCACTCGTACCCCGAGGCCCCGGAGGGCTCACCCCGTCATGTCCGTTTTCGCTGTTCTCGACCCGGCCGTCGGCCTGGCCCACGACGTCGTCGCCGCGCTCGCGCTCGTCGTCCCGACCGCGCTCGCGATCGTCCTGTTCACCGTCTGCGTCCGGCTGGCGCTGCACCCGCTGGCGCGGGCGGCGGCCCGCGGCGAGAAGTCGCGCGCCCGGCTGGCGCCGCGGGTCGCCGAGCTGAACCGCCAGCACAAGGGCCGCCCGGAGAAGCTCCAGGCGGCGCTCGCCGAGCTGTACCGGGAGGAGAAGGCCTCGCCGTTCGCGGGGTGCCTGCCGATGCTGGTGCAGATCCCGTTCTTCTCGGTGATGTACCGGCTGTTCACCACGCCGAACGACCTGCTCGGCCACACCCTGCTCGGCGCCCCGCTCGGTCTGCACGTGGGCCAGGTGCAGGGCGCGGGGCAGTGGGCGGTGTTCGCCGTGCTGTACGCGGGCCTGGCGGCGGTGGCGTACGCCGGTTTCCGGCGGGCCCGGCGCGCGCAGGCCGTGCAGGCGGCCAAGGCGGTGCCGGGCACCCCGCCCCAGCCGGGGCTGGCGTTCCTGCCGTACCTGTCCTTCGGCACGGTGCTGTTCGCAGCCCTCGTACCGCTGGCGGCCGGGGTCTACCTGCTGACCACCACCACCTGGACCGCCGTCGAGCGCGCCTGGCTGTACCGGGACGGCGCGCCGGAGCCGGCGGGCGTCGCCCTGGTGTGACGCCCGGGTCGGCCGGACCGTCCGGCCTCCTCTAGCCTGTGTGATCGTTTGGACCGGTCGGGCCGGACGATCACACAGGTGAGATCACGCGGGTGAGATCACACGGGCGAAGGGAAGGTTCGGATCATGGCGGTCGCTGCTCCGGCGTTGGCCGAGTTGCGGGAGGTCTGCCAGCCGCAGGCGAAGCTGGCGAGCCGCAACGGGGAGCACTGGGCGGGACGGCTCTACATGCGCGCCGTCTCGCTGCGGGTCACCCGGCAGCTGGTGCGGACCTCGGTGTCGCCCAACACCCTGACCTGGGTGATGGTGGTCTGCGGGGTGGGCGCCGGGGCGGCGCTGCTGATCCCCGGGCTGCCGGGCGCGGTGCTGGCGGTGGCGCTGATGCAGGGCTTCCTGCTGTTCGACTGCGTCGACGGCGAGGTGGCCCGCTGGAAGCGGCAGTTCAGCATCGCCGGGGTGTACGTCGACCGGCTCGGCGCGTACCTGGCGGACGCCGCGCTGATGATCGGCGCGGGTGTCCGGGCCGCCCGGGGCGGGTCGGAGCTGTGGGTGTCGGTGGGCCTGGCGGCCGCGCTCGGCGTGGTGCTGCTGAAGGCGTCGACCGACCTGGTGGACGTGGCGCGGGCGCGCAGCGGGATGGCCCCGGCGAACGAGGAGTCGACGCAGCCCCGCTCGCAGGGCATCGCGACGGCGCGCCGGCTGGCCTCGGTGTTCAAGATCCACCGGGTGACCAACGGGATCGAGGCCTCACTGGTGCTGCTGGCGGCGGCCGTCGTGGACACGGTGGTCGGCAACACCGACCCGACGCAGGCGACGGTCGCCGCGATCACCGTGATCACCTGGGGGATGGTGGTCGCGCACCTGGCGTCGATCCTGTCCTCTTCCCGGCTGCGCTGAGCCGCACGTAGGACGGCTTCGGAACGGCGCGCCGACCTGCGGGGCGGCGCGCCGTCAAGCGTCCACGCGGTGATTCGGGGGCGCGCAACCCCCCTCTCCCGTCGCACGGCGAACCGTCCTCGGGGGCCACGGCGATGCCCCCGGAGGACGACGCGGGCCGGTCGGACCGGGTGCGAACGTGGGTTCGGGGCACCGGAGTTCGGGCCCCGGGGAGGGATCACCATGAACGTCACCCGCACCGCCCGCGCCGGCCGCCGCACCGTGCGGCTCGCCGCCGTCACACTGGCCGGGGCCACCGTCGTCGCGCTCGCTCCGACGGCGGCGACGGCCGCCGGAGGGACGGCCGCACCGCCCGCCGTATCGGCCGACGCCGCCGCCCGGGTCGACCTGGGCCCCGAGCTGCGGGCCGTCGTCGAGCGCGGCTCCTCGACCGCCGCGCTCGGCGAGGCGCGCGAGAACGGCCGCCGGGTCTGGCGGGACGCCACCGGGGTCGCCGACCTCGACTCGCAGCGGCCGGCCCGCGCCGACGGCCGGTTCCGGATCGGCAGCGTCACCAAGACCTTCGTCTCCACGGTCACGCTCCAGCTCGCCGACGAGGGCAAGCTCCGGCTGGACGACCCGGTCGAGCACTACCTGCCGGGTGTCGTCCCGAACGGCGGCGCGATCACCCTGCGGCAACTGCTCAACCACACCAGCGGCTTGTACGACTACCTGTCGGACCCTCGTTTCCTCTTCGAGGACGAGGCGAGCCTGCGCAGCTACCTCGCCGACCGCCGCTGGAAGACCTGGAGCCCGGCCCAGCTGATCGAGGTCGGCGTGCAGGCGGCGCCGTACTTCCCGCCCGGGCAGGGCTGGCACTACTCGAACACCAACTACGTCCTCATCGGCGAGGTGATCCGCAAGGTCACCGGGCACAACTGGCGCAGCGAGGTGGACCGGCGGATCGTCAAGCCGCTGCACCTGAACGACACCACGTTCGCGGGCGCCCGGACGGGCGTCCCCGGACCGCACGCGCACGGCTACGCCAAGCTGCCGGAGGGCCCGGCCGACATCACGCTGATCAATCCGAGCTTCGGCGACGCGGCCGGCGACGGCATCTCCACCACCGCCGACCTCAACCGCTTCCACGCCGCCCTGTTCGGCGGCAAGCTGCTGTCGCCGGCCCGGTTCGCGGAGATGACCACGGCCGTGCCTGCGCCACTGATCTTCGCGCACTACGGGCTGGGCCTGATCCGGTACGACCTGTCCTGCGGCGAGGTCTGGGGCCACACCGGCGGGATACCGGGGTACAACACGCTGTGGCTCGGGGCGAAGGACGGCACCCGGCAGTTCTCGCTCTCCTACAACCTCACCCAGGGGTCCGAGACCGATGACACCTTGACCACGCTGAACGCCTTCATCGAGAAGGCGTCGTGCGGCCCGGCCGGTGCCGCCACCACGGACACGCGCACGGCGAAGTCGCCGTTCACGCTGCTGCCTTGAGCGACCGGCCGGGCGGGGACACACGGGCGTCAAGCCCGCTGATGCCGATTAGCCATCGCGGCCACCCCCGCCGTTCGACCGGGTCCCGGGATACCGCCGGTGGACCGCCGGGGGCCTCCGGGGCCATCCGCAGGACGACGCGGGGCGGGTGGGGCGGATGCGAGCCTGAGTGAGACGAGAGGCCCGAGGTCCGGGCCGGGGAGGGTGGATCGATATGGCGTTCATTCAGGTTCAAGCACCGCGCAGACGCGGCCGGTTGGGGAAGCGGCTGGCGGCCGTCGCGCTGGCCGGGGCGAGCGTCGTCGCGCTCGCCCCGGCGGCGACGGCCGCGGCGGCGGACGCGCCCGCCGGGGTCGACGCCCGCAGGGGAGGCGTCGACGCCCGGGCGGAGCTGCGGGCGTTCATCGCGGACGGCTCCTCGACGGCCGCGTTCGCCGAGGTCCGGCAGGACGGCCGCCGGATCTGGCAGGGCGCCGCCGGCACGTCCGACCTGGCCACCGGGCAGCCGGTCAGGCCGGACGGCCGGTTCCGGATCGGCAGCGTCACCAAGTCGTTCGTCTCGACGGTCGTGCTCCAGCTGGTCGCCGAGGGCCGGCTGCGGCTGGACGACCCGGTGGAGCGCCACCTGCCGGGCCTCGTCCCGAACGGCGGCGCGATCAGCGTGCGCCAACTGCTCAACCACACCAGCGGATTGTTCGACTACCTGGAGGACCCGCAGTTCTTCTACCGGGACGAGGCGAGCCTGCGCGACTGGGTCCACGGGTCGAGCCGGTGGCAGGACTACCGGCCGGAGCAACTGGTCGCGATCGGCTTCTCGCACGCGCCGTACTTCGCGCCGGGACAGGGCTGGAAGTACTCGAACACCAACTACGTCCTGGCCGGGATGCTGATCCGGAAGCTGACCGGGCACAGCTGGCAGAGCGAGGTCGAGCGGCGGATCGTCAAGCCGCTGCACCTCGACGACACGACCTTCCCCCGGTCCGAGACCGGTGTGCGCGGCCCGCACGCCCACGCGTACGCCAAGCTGGCGGAGGGCCCGGCGGACATCACCCGGCTGAACACGACCGTCGCCGACGCGGCGGGCAACGGGATCTCCACGCCCGCCGACCTCAACCGCTTCCACGCCGCCCTGTTCGGCGGCAAGCTGCTGCGGCCGGCCGAGCAGGCCGAGCTGACGCGGACGGTGCCGACCGGCTCGGGGCACTCGTTCTACGGACTCGGCGTCGCCAAGGCCGACTTCGGCTGCGGCCCGCTGTGGGGCCACGACGGCGGGCTGCCGGGCTGGGGCACGCTGCTGTTCGGCACGGCGGACGGGAAGCGGCAGGTCGCGCTGTCGTACAACCCGTACGAGGGCACGGACCAGTCGGGTCTCGACGAGGCGGCCGTCAACGTGGCGATCAAGACGCTGTGCGGCGCGCAGGCTCCGGCCGGCGCGGCCGCGGACGCGGCGGCGGGGCTGTCGGCCCTGCGGGGCGCGGGCGCGGCGGGCGCCGCGCGCTGACCGAGGACCCGGTTCGGGCGCCGACCACGGGGTGGCGCCCGAACCCGGGTCGATGCTTCGTCAGTTCCCTTGTGGACATCGGGTGGTAACGGCGTTTTCCATCGGTTACGTTGTTACCCATGAATACGATCTACCAGGACGCGTTACAGCGCGGCCAGGAATCGGCCCGCGCCGCCGTCCTCGACTGCGCGATCGGCCTCCTCATCGCCGACGGCCCCGCCGCACTGACCATGCGGCGGGTCGCCACCGAGATCGGCGCGTCGACCAAGGTCCTCTACACCATGTTCGGCGCCAAGGAAGGACTCGCCGACGCCCTGTACCGGGAGGGGTTCGCCCGGCTGCGCCGCGCCCAGGAGCGCACCCCGCGCAACGCCGACCCGCTGACCCACCTCGATGAGCTGGGCGCCGCCTACCGGCAGCACGCCCTGGCCGAACCCGCCTACTACCGCGTCATGTTCGAGCACGCCATCCCCGGCTACCGTCCGAACGCCGAATCCCTCGCCTCCGCCCAAAGCGCCTTCGACGCGTCCGTGGCCGCCGTCCAGGCGTGCATCGACGCCGGGGTCTTCCGACCCGGGGATCCGTACGAGATCTCCAAGCTGTTCTGGGCCGCCGCGCACGGCGCGGTCAGCCTCGAACTCGCCGGCCACTTCCCGCCGGAGAGCGCGGCCCGCCGCTACACGGCGCTAATGACGGCGGTCGGCTACGCCTTCCTGGCCGACGACCACCGGCCCGACGAGTCCGACGAGTCCGACGAGTCCGACGGAGGACGGAACGCATGACCGGCCCGACGCGCACCAACCGCTACCTGTCGGGCAACTTCGCCCCCGTCACCGAGGAGGTCACCGCCTACGACCTCCCCGTCACCGGCCGGATACCCGCCCACCTCAACGGCCGGTACCTGCGCACCGGCCCCAACCCGCTCGGCGTCGAGGACCCGGCCGCCCATCTCTGGACCCTCGGCGAGGGCATGGTGCACGGCGTCCGCATCCGTGACGGCCGCGCCGAGTGGTACCGCAACCGCTGGGTCCGGTCCGCCTCGGTCGCCGACCGGCTCGGCGAACCGCGCCGTGGCGGGCCGGTCGACGAACGCATGGACTTCGCCCCGAACGTCCAGGTCGCCGGGCTGAACGGCCGCACCTTCGCCCTGATCGAGGGCGGGCTGAAGCCGTACGAGCTGACGTACGAGCTGGACACGGTGGGCGCCTGCGACCTCGGCGGCACGCCCGAGGGCTACACCGCCAACGCGCACTCGGTGTTCGATCCGCGCACCCGCGAACTGCACTCGCTCGCCTTCCTCTACGGCGTCGAGGCCGTCCAGCACATCGTGATGGACGACACCGGGACCGTCAGGCGTGCGACGACCATCCCCACGCCGGGCAGCCCGTACATGCACGACTTCGCGCTGACGGAGCAATATGTCGTGCTCTTCGACGGGCCCGTGGTCTTCAGCGCGGCCCACCTCGGCACCGGCGTGCCGTTCGTCTGGGACGACAACCACCAGGCGCGGGTGGGCGTGATGCCCCGGGAGGGCGGCGAGGTCCGCTGGTTCGAGATCGCGCCGAGCCTCGTCGGGCACACCCTCAACGCGTACGAGGACGGCACGGACGTCGTCGTCGACATCGTGCGCCACCCCGAGGGCTTCACCATCCGGGACGTCGGACGGAGCCGGCCGACCCTCGACCGCTGGACCGTCGACCTCGCGGGCGGCGGGCGGGTACGGGAGGAACGGCTCGACGACCGCGTGCAGGAGTTCCCGCGACTCAACCCCCGTTACACCGGGCGGCCGTACCGGTACGGATACGCTGCCGCCGTCGAGCTGTACGCGCCACCGACCGGCGTGGACAACCCGCGCCCGGACGAGGGCTTCAGCAACGCGCTGCTCAAGCACGACCTGCTGCGCGGCACCACCGAGGCCCATGAGTTCGGGCGGTTCGGGGCGGTCGGAGAGGGCGTGTTCGTGGCGGGCGAGAACCCGGCGGCGGAGGACGACGGTTATGTGATGGCCTACGTCCACAACCCCGAGCGCGGCGCCGCCGACCTGGTGATCCTCGCCGCCCAGGACTTCGGCGGCGAGCCGGTCGCCCGCATCCACCTGCCGGTACGCGTACCGCTCGGCCTGCACGGCAACTGGGTGCCGGACGGTGAGTCAGGGGCGCACGAGATCGAATGAGTTACTGGAGCCCGTGGACCGGAGGATGTGCTTCCCGCTGTCGGTGATGTGGTTCACGAACGTGAGGGTGCATCGCAGGGGCCGCTCGATGCTGACCGTCACCAGGTGGTCGGATTCCGGGTCCTGGCGGTAGCGCCAGGCTCCCTCCGTCACCTTCACAACGCTCGCCGTGGAAGGGGATCCGGGATCCTCGCAAGCGGACGCCGGTATCGCGGAAGACCGGCCGAGCCGTCCGCCCTCCACCAGCTCCAGTTGGGCATCGGCCGGCCCCTCCACCACCCATCGGCCCGCCGGGCTCGGCGGCGGGTCGGTGGAGAGGAGGGAGGGGAGCACGAGGAAGGCGCCGAGCACCAGGAGGAACGCCAACACGACGGCGGGGACGGCATACTGCGTTGATTTCGACACGCCGGGGAGGGTAGCAGCGCAGGTCTCCGCCTCCGGAGTGCGCTCCGGGGAGGAGCTTCGACCCGCCGATCGGCAGGTGGACGAGGGGAGTTCGGCACCTGGACGATGATCGGGCCACGGTCGTCGTCATCCCTGCCCACCCCCTGCGGCGGGCGATGACGGGGCAACGACGGTGGCGGATGCGTCCGACCTGGCCGACCGGGCAGCCGGTCAGGTCGGGCGCGCGCCGCGCCGCGCCGCCCCGGGCGGGGGCTACTCGGGTATGCGGTGGTCGCGGTCGTGGCGGTGGGGGTCGTGGAGGAAGTCCGAGCGGAGTCGGCAGACGGCGCCGACGATCGCCGCGGTGATGATGAGGGCGAGTAGACCGAGCATGGTCAGGCGGCGTGGTCGAGCTCGAACCAGACCAGCTTGCCGAGCTTCTGGGGCTCGGCGCCCCACCGGTGGGTGAGGCCCTGGACGAGCTGGAGGCCCCGGCCGGATTCGGCGAGCCCGGCGGGGGTGCGGGGGTCGGGGAGGTCGGAGGAGTTGTCGGCGACCGAGACCCTGAGCGTGCGGTCGAGGAACAGGACGAGGACGACGGGCGAGTCCGTGCGACCGTGACGCCAGGCGTTGACGATCAGTTCGACGAGGGCGAGTTCGGCATCGGCGATGGCGTCGGGCCGGAAGCCCGCGAGGTTCATGGCGGAACGGAGCGCCTCGCGGGAGACGGTGAGGGAGGGGGTGTTGCGGTTACACATGGGGACTCCCAGCGGTGTAGGTGGGGGCGCACCGGATGGAGGCATGAGGGTGCCAACTGCCCTATTGAGGGACGTTGATGACAATCCGTCCGGTGAGCGGTGCATCACAGACTGTAGGGCAGAGGTGGCACATGTGCGGGCACTTCTACCACCTTCATCACTCGATAGAGGGATCGCTGGACCCGCCGAGGAATCAAGGTGGATGCTTGAGGGCATGCCACCACGAACCACCCCGACGGTCAGGCAGGAACGGGTCGGTATCGAACTGCGGAAGATGCGCAACAGCATCGGCCGCACGACCGCCCAGGCCGCCGCACTACTCGGGCTCGATCGGACGAAGATCACTCAGATCGAGAAGGGGTACTACCCGGTCAACTCGGAGCGCATCCGCGCTCTCGCCTCTGACTACGAGGAGAGCGATGCCGAGTTCGTCCATGCCCTGTCCCGTATGGCCGAGGAGCGGCATCGCGGATGGTGGGTCGAATATCGCGGCTCTGTACCGGCCGGATTCCTGGACATCTCCGAGATGGAGTTCTTCGCCCAAGGCATGCACACGTACCAGGTCTGCCACATCCCGGGAGCCATGCAGACCGAGGAGTACGCGCGTGCGATCTTCCAGGACGTCTATCCGCCGCTGTCGCCTCGGCTGCTCGAAGCGCGCGTCGAGAATCGAGCCCAGCGCTCAGCGTTCCTGATGGCCAAAGGCGCCCAGCCCTACACAGCCGTCGTCCACGAGGCTGCACTCCGGATGCGTTTTGGAGGTCGCAACGCTGCCCAGAGGCAACTGGAGCAGTTGTTGACCTTCTCGGAACTCCCTCACGTCACGCTCCATGTGCTCACCTTCGAGGCCGACGGCTTCAAGGGGGCTGGGCAAGGGATCATCTACGCGAAGGGCCCGGTTCCCCGGCTGGACACGCTCCAACTGGATGCGGTTGGTGGGCCAGTGTTCCTCCATGAGCAACGACAGCTGGAGAACTATCGCCACATTCTGGAAACCATGACAGAGCGTTCCCTGTCACCGGTGGAGTCCCGAGACTTCATCACAGTCCTCAAGAAAGAGATCTAGCACGATGGATGACCTCCGCTGGCAGCGCCCCAAAGCGTGCGGCGAGGGTGCGAGTTGCCCAGAAGTGGCCATGGCCGATGACATGGTCTACGTCCGGAGCAGTCTTCTGCCGACCTCCATAGCCCGGCTGACCCTGCCGGAGTGGCGCGACCTCCTCTCCGGGGTCCGCAACGGGGAGTTCGACGTCTGACCCCCCTCCTTCTCTTCCTCCCAACTTCCTCAAACTTCCCTGGAACCGCCTCCGTCCTGCGGACACCAGATCTGCGTGGAGTTCTCCTTGTCCAGTAAGCAGACGCAGGCCGGCGAGCGCCAGCTGTTCGCCGAGCTCTACGATCAGCACGCTCGCACGGTCTTCGCGCACGCGTACAGATCCACCGGGGACCGCGACCTCGCGGACGACATCGTCTCCCTCACCTTCCTCGAAGCCTGGCGGCTCCGACGGAAGCTCCGCGACGAAGTCCTCCACCCCCGCGCCTGGCTGCTGGCCATCGCCACCAACGTGCTCCGCAACACCGCCCGCACCGCCCGCCGGCACCGCGACGCCATGTCCCGGCTCCCCCGCCGCGACCCGATCCCCGACTTCGCCGACGAGGTCGTCAGCCGGATCACCGACGCCAACACGGCCGCCGCCGCCGTCCGGGCACTCGACCAGCTCGGCGGCCCGGACCGCGAGGTCTTCACCCTCGTCGTCTGGGCCGGCCTCGGTTACGCCGAGACCGCCCGGGCACTCGGCATACCCGTCGGAACCGTCCGCTCCCGGCTCTCACGGGTCCGGGACAAGCTCCGCCGGATCGTCGACGCCGAGGATCCCCCCGCACCACGCCGGAGGGCCGGCCTCGCCATCAGCCATCAGTCCGTGGGCCACCACCAGGAAAGGCGGCCATGAGCAACACGCGCACCAACCACTCCGAGTGGAACGAACACAGCGAGCGCCGTGAACTCGCCCGGCTGCTCCCCCCGCCGCCCCACCCGGAGCCCTCCCCCTCACACCTGGCCGCCCGCCGTGACGTCCTGCTCGCCGAGTTCGGCCGCCCCCGCCCCTTCTCCGCCCTCACCGCCCGCTGGCGCGGCCTGGTCGTGGTGGCCGCCGTCGCCACCGCCGCCGCCATCACCGCCGCCTCCCTCACCCCCGACACAGCCACCTCGCAGACCCCTCCGCCGCCCGCCACCGCCGCCTCCGTCGAACTCCTCGACCGGATCGCCAGGGTCGCCTACGCCCAGCCCCAACCCCCCGCCCAGGACGACCAGTTCACGTACCTCCGGACGGTCTCCCACAGCCGCAGCCTCACCGAGGCCCCCGACGGCACCATGGCGCGCTCCCACCTCACCGCCGACACCGAGCGCTGGACCGCCGTGGACGGCAGCCGGACCGGCCTCGAACGCCGTGACGGCGCCGACTCCCGGGTCCCCGCCGCCCAGGGCTCGCTGAACTCCCCCACCTACCGCCTGCTGACCACCCTGCCGACCGACCCCGACGCCCTGCTGAAGCTGATCTACAACGACACCCGGCTGAACCACGGCTCCGGTTCCGCATCGACCACCGGGGCCGACCACCAGGCCTTCATCGCCATCGGCGACCTCCTGCGCGACTCGGTCGTCCCTCCCCAGGTGAGCTCGGCGCTCTACCGCGCCGCCGCCCGCATCCCCGGAGTGGTGGCCGTGGACGACTCGGTCGACGCCACCGGTCGGCACGGAGTGGCCGTGGCCCAGGTGAACGACGGCCGGCGCTTCGAGTGGATCTTCGACCCCGCGACGCTGCGACTGCTCGGCACCCGCACCGTCCTGATCCGGGACGGAGTGTGGGGCAGCGCCGGTGACGAGGTGGATTCCACCGCCGTGCTCGTCCAGTGCATCGTCGGCGCCCCCGGCGAGCGGCCTCCGGCGGAAGCTGCGGAATCAAGCCATTGAGCCAATTCGGCCAGCCATTGACCGGTCCTCGTCGGAACTATTGTGCGAACGGCCGATCCGGCGTTGGGTCGTGGCAGCACAGTCCTGCCACGACTCATCAGGGGAGAAGTTGACCGTGCGTTCCTTCCGCATGCTCGCCGTCGTCACCGCGGCCGCCGGCGCGCTCGCGCTGGCGGCACCGGCGGCCACGGCGGCACCCGTGCCGTCCGCGCCGGCGGTCCCGTCCGCCGACGCCCGGCAGTCCGCCGCTCCGGCGAAGGCAACGCCGTCCAAGCCGGTGATCGCCACCTACAAGGGCCGGCAGATCGACCTGGCCAAGGGCTGGGACGGTGCCCGTGTCTGCACCGAGGTGACCGGCGGTGCCGTCTACTGCCACGACAGCGTCGCCGAGGCCGACCAGGCCATCGCCACCATCGACCCGGCGCTCGCCCAGGCCGCCAAGGCCGCACCGGCCCCGGCCTCCGGCGTCGTGCTGACGCCGGCCTCGCCCTCGGAGTGCGGCTCCGGCTACGCCTGCCTCTGGGAGCACTCCACCTACACCGGCGTCCTGCTGCGCTGGTCGCAGCCGGGCACCAAGTACCTCTCCGACTGGTCGTTCCGCGACCAGGCCAGCGCCGCCTGCGCGTACCGCTCCGGCGGCATGACGATCTACGACGACCGCACCCTGCAGCCGGACCCCTCGTTCTACGTGGGCAACGGCTCCTGCTACGACCTCGGCCCCCTCCCCTACCCGTACGGCGGCTTCTGGAACGACAAGGTGGACTACGTCGTCCTGTAGCCCCTCCCCCGGCGACGCCCGAAGGCCGGCCCCCTCTCCCCGGGGTACCGGCCTTCGTCGCGTCCGCCCTCCCCGCGTCACACCGCCAACTCGGCGACGTCCTCCTTCGGCGCCTCCAGGGCCTCCGCGGCGCCCGTCTTCTTGTTCCGCAGTACCACCGCCGCCAGCAGCGCCGCCGCGAGGACGCCCGCCGCGCTCACCGTCAGGGTGGTGGACATCGCCGAGGTGAACGCCTCCCGGGCCGCGTGGGCGAGGCCCGGGTCGTTCCTGGCCCCGGCCTCGGCCAGTGCGCCGACGATCGACTGCGAGGCCTGCTCGGAGGTGCCCGCCGGCATCTTGTCCGCGTAGCCGCTCGCCAGGAGCGAGCCGAGGATCGCGATGCCGAGCGCGGTGCCGGCCTGCTGGATGGTGTCGTTCAGCGCCGAACCGACGCCCGCCTTCTCCGGCGGGATCTCCCCCATCAGCGCGCCGACCGCCGCCGGCATCGCGAGGCCGGCGCCCAGGCCGAGCAGGGCCAGCGCCACCGCCGGGACGGTGAAGCCGGTGTCCGCGTCGACCGTGCTGAGCAGGACGAACGAGCCGGCCATCATCGCCATGCCGACCAGGACCAGCGGCCGGAAGCCGACCTTCGCGGTCAGGCCGGCGCCCGCGCCGTTGCCGATCAGCGCGGCGACCGCCATCGGCACGAAGGCCAGGCCCGCCTTGACCGGCGAGTAGTCCAGCACGAACTGCAGGTACTGGGTGAGCACCAGCAGCAGGCCGCCGTTGCCGATCTGGACCAGGGTCAGCGAGAGCGAGCCGCCGCTGAAGTTGCGCTTGCGGAAGAGGGCCAGCGGGACCATCGGCTCCGCCACCACGTTCTGCCAGACCACGAAGCCGCCGAGCGCCACCACCGCGACCACCAGGGAGACCAGCGAGGTGCCGCCGAACGCGCCGTGCTTCGGGATCTCGATGATCCACCAGATCAGCGCGGTCATGCCGACCGCCGAGAGGACCGCGCCCAGCGGGTCGGGCTTCTGCCACGGGCCCCGGGACTCGGGCATCAGGACCAGGGCGGCGGTGATCGCCAGCACCACCACCGGCACGTTGATGAAGAAGATCGAGTGCCAGGAGAAGTGGTCGATCAGCACACCGCCGAGCACCGGGCTGCCGACCAGGCCGAGCATCGAGACCGACCCCCAGGCCGCCATCGCCTTGCCGCGCTCGTCCTCCTCGAAGACGGTGATGAGGATCGACAGGGTCGAGGGCATGATCAGCGCCCCGCCGACGCCCATCGCCACCCGGCTCGCGATGACCTCACCGGGGTTGGTGCAGAGCGTCGCCGCCAGCGAGGCCGCCCCGAAGAGCAGCAGACCGATGATCATGACCTTCCGCCGGCCGAACCGGTCGCCGAGGCTCCCGGAGGTCAGCAGCAGCCCGGCGAAGACCAGGATGTAGGAGTCGAGGATCCACTGGGTGTCCTGCGCGGTGGCCTTCAGGTCCTCGGTCATCGACGGCACCGCCACGGTCAGCGCCATGCTGTCGACCACCAGGACGAGCGTGCTGAGGCACAGCACGATCAGGATCCACCAGCGCCGCGGGTTACGGCCTTCCATGATTGCTTCCCCTCCGAAGTACGACTCTGCGATTCGACGCTGCTGCGTACGATGTTCCGTCGATGCGCACACTGTACGCAGCACGGAACAGTGTGCGCAACAGCGATTCCTGTACGCTTCCTGCGAACGGTGTACGCGTTGATTTCCCTGCACCGATCCCCCGAAGGAGGACCGGCCGATGGCTGCCAAGAACCCGATCCCTTCCGTGTGGGCCCGCCCGCAGCGCGCGCCCGAACAGCCCGCGCTCAGCCGGGACGCGATCGTCCGCGAGGCGATCGCCGTGCTCGACGCCGACGGGGTCGAGGCGCTCTCGATGCGCAAGCTCGGCGCCCGCCTCAACGCCGGCGCGACCTCCCTCTACCGGCACGTCGCCACCAAGGACGAGCTGATCGAACTCGCGCTGGACGAGGTCTTCGGCGAGATCCCCGTCCCGGACCCGGGCGCCGCCGACTGGCGGGCCGACGTCACCGCGACCTGCCAGGCCTTCCGGACCACCACGCTGCGCCACCGCTGGCTGGGGTCCGTCATCGGCCAGGCCGGACTCGTCTACCTGGGGCCCAACCTGGTCGCCGTCTCCGAGCGGATGGCCGCACTGTTCTCCGCCGTCGGCTTCCCGGAGCCGTCCCGGGCCATCGAGACCGTGCTCTCCTACGTCCTCGGGATGAGCACCACGGAGGCCGCCTTCCTGACCACGGTGATGCGCAGCGGCCGGACCGAGGCCGAGTTCATCGCCGGGCTGATGCCCGCCGCCCAGGAGGCGGTGGCCGGGCACGAGTTCCTCGCCGAGGCCTTCGCCGACGCCGCGGCCGACGCCGTCGCCGCCACCGACCCGGCCACCCTGCGGAACGCGAAGTTCGACTACGGCCTGAACGTCATCCTCGACGGACTGGCGCTCCGCCTGCCCGGGCGACAGCCCAACTCCTAGGGCATGTCCGGCACCACCGTAACACCATAGATGGCACCACCGGCGCCAGCGTCGGCACCAGCTGCGCCCACAGCAGCCGTGAGCCCATGGCGAAGGTTGTCGACGTACGGCGTGAGATCCATGGCCAGAGCATGGCACACCAGTGGTGCCATGTCGAGACTTTTTGGCACCATCAAGTGGCGCCATTCAGTGCACACGTGGCGCCCGCAGCACGCCGAAGGCCCCGCCGGCACTGGCCGACGGGGCCCGAAGGAGCGGAAAACCGCAGGTCAGCCCTGACGCCACCGCGTCAGATGGGCGTCGATCTCGCCCGCCAGCCGGGCCTTGCCCGACACATCGAGGAAGGACGCCTCCACCGCGTTCTTCGCCAGCGCGGCCACCCCGGCCTCGTCCAGGCCGAGCAGCCGGGCCGCCACCGCGTACTCGGTGTTGAGGTCGGTGCCGAACATCGGCGGGTCGTCGCTGTTGACGGTCACCACGAGCCCGGCGTCGACCATCCGCTTGATCGGGTGGTCCTCGATCCGCTCCACCGCGCGGGTGGCGATGTTGGAGGTCGGGCAGACCTCCAACGGGATCCGGTGCTCGCCCAAGTGGTCGAGCAGCGCCGGGTCGGCGACCGCCTGGGTGCCGTGGCCGATGCGCTCGGCGCCGAGCACGCGCAGCGCGTCCCAGACCGTCTCCGGCCCGGTGGTCTCGCCCGCGTGCGGAACGCTGCGCAGGCCGGCCGCGCGCGCCCGGTCGAAGTACGGCTTGAACTGCGGGCGCGGGACGCCGATCTCCGGGCCGCCGAGGCCGAAGCTGACCAGGCCCTCGGGGGCGAGGTCTACGGCGAGCCGGGCGGTCTCCTCGGCGGCGGCCAGGCCGGCCTCGCCGGGGATGTCGAAGCACCAGCGGAGCACCACCCCGAGGTCCTTCTCGGCGCGCACCCGGGCGTCCTCGATGGCCTCCATGAAGGCGACGTCGGGGATGCCCCGGCTGACCGAGGAGTAGGGGGTGACGGTCAGCTCCGCGTACCGGATGTTCTGCCGGGCCATGTCCTCGGCGACGCCGTAGGTCAGGGCGCGGACGTCCTCGGCGTCGCGGATCAGGTCCACCACGCTCAGGTAGACCTCGATGAAGTGCGCGAAGTCGGTGAAGGTGAAGTACTCGGCGAGGGCCTGCGGGTCGGCGGGCACCTTGGCCCGGCCCCGGTGGCGGGCGGCCAGCTCGGCGACCACGCGCGGCGAGGCCGATCCGACGTGGTGGACGTGCAGTTCCGCCTTGGGCATCGCGGCGATGAACGCCTCGATGGAGCGGTCCGCGGGGGCCGCGGGGGCTGCCAGGGCGTCTGCGCTGGGGGTTCCGATCCGACTTCCGTCCGGCTGGACCACGGTGGGTGCCCTTCTTCTCTGAGACTGAGGCTCTACGCGCGTTTTCTGGTGGTGCAGGAAAGGATAAGCAGCCCGGGCTCAGCCGCCGAGCGCGACCGCCACGGTGTGGATCAGCAGCCCGGCCAGCGCGCCGACGACCGTGCCGTTGATCCGGATGAACTGGAGGTCCCGCCCGACGTTGGCCTCGATCTTGCGCGAGGCGTCCTCGGCGTCCCAGCCCGCCACGGTCTCGGAGATCAGCGAGGTGATCTCGGCCCGGTAGGTGTCGACCAGGTACTGGGCGGCGTCCTGGAGCCAGCCGTCCACCTTGGCCTGGAGCTTCGGATCGGTGGCCAGGCGCGTGCCGAAGCTGCGCACGCCCTCACGGATGCGCCGGCGCAGCTCGCTCTCCTCGTCCTCCGCGGCGTTCAGCACCAGCGAGCGGACGGCGGCCCAGGTGGAGGCGATGAGGTCCTGCACCTCGGGCCGGGCAAGCAGTTCGCCCTTGGCCCGCTCGACCCGGGCGATGGTCTCCGGGTCGGTCTGCAGCTCGGTGGCGAAGTCGGCGAGGAACTTGTCGATCGCGCCGCGCGCCGGGTGCTGCTGGTCGTCCCGGATGTCGGTGACGAAGCGCATCAGCTCCTTGTAGACCCGCTCGCCGACCTGGTGGTCGATGAACTTCGGGGTCCAGCCCGGGGTCTTCTGGGTGACCCGCTCGACCACCTCGGCGTGGTTGTCGGTGAGCCAGTCGTGCGCCCGGACCGCGATGAGGTCGACCACCCCGTGGTGGCCGCCGTCGGCGACCACCTTGCCGAGCATCCGGCCGGCCGGCTCGGCGACCGAGGTGGCGGCGGCGCGGCGGGTGACCGCCTCGGCGACGACCGCCTGCACGTCGTCGTCGCGCAGCACGGCGAGCACCCCGCGCAACGCCGCCGAGGCCTCCTTGGTGACCCGCTCGGCGCTGCCGGGCGCGGCCAGCCACTCGCCGAGCCGCCGGGCGATGCCGAGCGCGGCGAGCCGGCCGCGCACCACGTGCCCGGAGAGGAAGTTCTCGCCGACGAAGTCGCCGAGCGAGCGGCCGAAGGCGTCCTTCTTGGTCGGGATGATCGCGGTGTGCGGGATGGGCAGGCCGAAGGGGCGGCGGAACAGCGCCGTCACCGCGAACCAGTCGGCCAGCGCGCCGACCATGCCGGCCTCGGCGGCGGCGGCCAGATAACCCGCCCAGGCGCCGGCGCCGGCCGCCTTCGCCCAGGTGGCCAGGGCGAAGACCAGGGTCGCGAGGGCCAGCAGGCCGGTCGCGATGGTCTTCATCCGGCGCACGCCGCGTCTCTTCTCCTCGTCGGCCGCGGTGAACCGCATTCCGGGGCCGGTCCCGCTGAAGGCTTCGTCGCTCACCCCGTCAGTCTGCCCGCTGCCCGGCGCGAACGGACGGCGCGCCCGGGTGCCGTGTGCCCCTCCGGTGCCGCGCCCGCCGGAGTGCGGCCCTCCCGACCCCGAGAAGGTCAGCGCGGATGCGGCGTCACGCGCCCCCGAGCACGATCCGGCGCACCCCGGCGACGCCCGTCCAGCGGGCCGGATCGGTGCACCGCCGGCCGTCCAGCAGCACCCGGACGCCCGGCAGGTCGGCCGGGGCCAGCTCCCGGTACTCCGGGTGGTCCGCCTGGAGCACCGCCGCCACCACCGGCTCGCCGCCGTACGGGGGCAGGCCCAGCGCCGTCAGCTCCGCCGCCGGGTACAGCGGATCGGCCACGTACGGCCGGGCCCCGGCCGCGCGCACCGCCTCGACCAGCGGGAACACCCCCGAGTACGCGGTCTCCTTGACCCCGCCCCGGTAGGCGGCCCCGAGCACCAGCACGCCCTGCCCGGCGAGCCCGCCGTCCAGGGCGCCGGCCAGCACCCCGACCGCGTACGCCGGCATCTCCAGGTTGGCCGCCCGCGCCGCGCCGACCACCGTCGCCGAGGGGTCGTTCCACAGGTAGAGCCGCGGGTAGACCGGGATGCAGTGGCCGCCGACCGCGATGCCCGGCCGGTGCAGATGGCTGAACGGCTGCGAGTTGCAGGCGTCCGCGACCGCCGCGAAGTCCACCCCGATCCGGTCCGCGTACCGGGCGAACTGGTTGGCCAGCGCGATGTTGACGTCCCGGTAGGTGGTCTCGGCGAGCTTGGCGAACTCGGCGGCCTCCGCGGACTCCAGCTCCCAGACGCCGTTCGGCCGGCCGAGGGCGTCCAGGTCCGGACGCGGGTCGAAGTCCAGCACCGCCCGGTAGAACGCGGCGCCGCGCCGGGTGGCGGCCGGGTCGGTCCCGCCGACCAGCTTGGGGTAGCGGCGCAGGTCGGCGAAGACCCGGCCGGTGCGGACCCGCTCCGGGCTGAAGACCAGCGCGAAGTCCCGGCCGGGGGTGAGCCCCGAGCCGGCCGCCAGCCGCGGCGCCCAGCGGCCCCGGGTGACGCCGACCGGCAGGGTGGTCTCGTAGCTGACCAGCGTGCCCCGGCGCAGTCCGGCCGCGACGGCGTCGGTGGCGGCGTCGAGCAGCGCGAAGTCGGGGGCGCCGTCGGCGGCGGTGACCAGCGGGACGACCAGGACGACGGCCTCGGCGCCGGCGACGGCCGCCGCGGTGTCGGTGGTGGCGCGCAGCCGTCCCTCGGCGACCACCCGCTCGAGCGCCTCGTCCAGGCCGGCCTCCCGGGGGAACGGCGGCCGGCCCTGGTTGACGGCCTCGACGACCGGCGGGGCGAGGTCGGCGCCGGTCACCTGGTGGCCCTTGGCGGCGAACTGGACGGCGAGCGGCAGGCCGAGCTTGCCGAGGCCCACCACGCAGACGTCGAGCGGCCGGCCGGCGGGCGGCCGGATGTCGAGCGGGGTCACCGGCCGCCCCCGTTCGCGGCGGAACCGGACCGGGCCACCGCGTTCGCCAGCCGGCGCCAGGCCGGGTGGCGGCGCAGCCGCCGGCGCACCCGGACGGGCACCGCGCCGCGCCACAGCTGCTGCACCAGCGTGGGCGGCGGCGCGGCCGGTTCCCCCGGGGGGCCGGCCGCCTCGTCGGAGGGCTCGGGTGCCACGAGTGCCTCCTCCCCCAGCAGGAACAGCGCGTCCGCCGCTCCCGGCGCGCCGCCCCGGAAGGCCGGGTAGCCCGCGTACCGGCGCCGTACCCCGTCCGCCCCGTCCTCGGTCACCACCGGCGGCGCGCCGTGCTCCGCCTCGTACGCGATCAGCTCGCACAGCGCGCCGTACTCCCCGCGGGCGGCCATCTCCAGCCGGATCCGGTCCGCCGGGGCGAGCCGGTGGTACACCTCGTGGGCGGCGAACCGCCGGACGAGTTCACCGACGCCCGCGCAGACCTCCTCGCGCAGTCCCGCGTCCAGCGCCAGGAAGTCCTCCCCGAGCAGCTGAGGCACCTCCCAGCCGAAGTGCCGCGCCCTGATCGCGTCCAGCTGCCCTCCGGGCGCGGCGAGTTCGGCGGCCACCCACTGCACCGCCGCGACGCCCCGGATCCGGTCCAGCGCCCCGGCCCGCTGGGTGACGTTGCCGCGGTCCTCGCGCAGCACCAGGAAGTAGTGGTCGTCGTCGGCGAGCACCGAGATCCGGCGGGCCCGCAGGCAGGCGGCGAGGGTGAAGGGCTGGTCGGAGTAGACCTTGAGCTCCTCCTTGCGGGCCAGGTTGTGCCGCCGGACGAGGTCCAGCCGGAACAGCTTGGTGTCGGCGAGCGCCCAGGCGAGGGCCGAGTCCTCGAAGCCGACCGAGGCGCGGGTGGCGTCGAAGATGCCCTGCGGGACCAGCCGCCCGTTCACCCCGACCTGCTTGGGGATCAGCACGTCCGACTCCCAGGCGTCGGCGGCGGTCACCATCCGTTCCAGTGCCTCGTCGCCGAGCCAGTCGTCGGCG
The DNA here is from genome assembly GCF_040609255.1 of Kitasatospora sp. NPDC004723. Classification (NCBI taxonomy): domain Bacteria; kingdom Bacillati; phylum Actinomycetota; class Actinomycetes; order Kitasatosporales; family Streptomycetaceae; genus Kitasatospora; species Kitasatospora sp. NPDC004723. The sequence goes on from NZ_JBEXJT010000035.1 coordinate 23,902, forward strand.
CCGAGGAAGAACACGTACCGGCCGCGGGCCAGCGCCAGGCCGCGGTTGGTCGGGGCGGCCGGGCCGCCGGAGTTGGCCTGGTGGACCACCGTGAACAGCCCGGGGTGCCGGTCCGCGTAGGCGTCGAGCAGCTCGCCGCCGCCGTCCGTGGAGCCGTCGTCGACCGCGACCACCTCCATGCGCGCGGGCCCGATGCTCTGCCGGACCAGCGAGTCCAGGCAGGCGGTCAGGTACGGCAGGGTGTTGTAGACCGCGATCACCACGGTCACGTCGGGTGGGGTCATCGGGCGCTGCCCTCCGGTGCGCGGGTCGCCAGGACGGTGCCCGGCGCCGGGCCGCCCGTGGAACGGGACGGGCGGCCCGGCGCGGGGCGATGAAACGGTCAACTAGGCGGCGTGGCACGGGGTCACGTCCGCCACCCGCACGAGCGAGCGACACCGGACACCCGCTCCCCGGTCGAACGCTCAGCCGATGGCGGCCTCCGCGTACATCCGGGCGATCACGTCCTCGATGGCGGGCTCGCGCACCGAGAGGTCGACCAGCGGGTAGCGGGCGGCGACGGCCGCCACCAGCGGGGCGGCGCTCTGCTGGGCGGGGAAGGCCAGCCACTGGCGCGGGCCCTCGACCCGGACCACCCGGGCGCCGGGCACCTCGATCGGCGGGGCGGCCTCGGCCAGGTCGACGACCAGGGTCCGTTCGCTGTCGCCGACCGCGTGCAGGCCGTCGAGACCGCCGTCGTAGACGACCCGGCCGTGGTCGATCACCATGACCCGGTCGCAGAGCTGCTCGATGTCGGTGAGGTCGTGCGTGGTGAGCAGCACGGTGGTGCCGCGCTCGCGGTTGACCTCGCGCAGGAAGTCGCGCACCTTGCCCTTGCTGACCACGTCCAGGCCGATGGTCGGCTCGTCCAGGTAGAGCACGGCGGGGTCGTGCAGCAGGGCGGCGGCGAGGTCGCCGCGCATCCGCTGGCCGAGCGAGAGCTGGCGCACGGGCGTGTCGAGCAGCGCGCCGAGGTCGAGCAGTTCGACGCAGCGTTCCAGGTTGACGCGATATCGGTGCTCGGGGATCCGGTAGAGCCGGCGGGCGAGTTCGTAGGAGTCGCGCAGCGGGAGGTCCCACCAGAGGGTGGTGCGCTGGCCGAAGACGACGCCGATCCGGCGGGCCAGCGCGACCCGTTCACGGGCCGGGTCGACGCCGGCGACGCGCAGCCGGCCGGCGGTGGGGACGAGGATGCCGGTCAGCATCTTGATGGTGGTGGACTTGCCGGCGCCGTTGGGGCCGATATAGCCGACGCACTCGCCGGCCCGGACGGTGAAGGTCAGTCCGTCGACGGCGCGCACCTCGCGCTTCTCCCGCTTCAGCCGGCCGGCCTTGGCGCGGACGGTGAAGGTGCGGCGGACGTCGTCGAGTTCGATCAGTGTCATGGTGGTTCCCAGGTCGAGGAGGTGGAGGAGGTCAGCCGCCGGCGCCGCGGTAGGCGCGCAGTCCGATCCGCCAGACGAGGCCGGCCGCGGCCAGCGAGAGGACGGCGGCCAGGGGCGAGGCGAACTGGAAGGCGGTGGGCAGGCCCAGCGGGTCGGGCTTGTCCAGGATCCGCAGCGCGGGAAGCCAGTTGACGAAGGCCAGCGGCACGCCGAAGACCGTGCCGGCGACCAGTTCCTTGGCGAAGACGGTCGGCGGGTAGTGCAGCAGGGTGGCGCCGCCGTAGGTGAAGGAGTTCTGCAGTTCCCTGGCCTCGCCCCACCAGAACTGGAGGCTGGCGAAGCCGATGAAGACCGCGCTGAAGATCAGGGTGCCGCAGACCACCAGCACGGGGACCAGCAGCACCCGGTCCCAGGTCCAGTGGGTGTCCAGCGCGGCCAGTGCCCAGGCCAGCACGGCCGCCGCCTGGAGGGGCCGGCCGAGCCGGCGCAGCGAGAACCGTTCGGCGCAGAGCTGGGCGAGCGCGGGTGCGGGCCGGACCAGCATGACGTCGAGCGTGCCGGTGCGGATCCGCTCGCCGAGGGCGTCGATGGAGCCGACGAAGAGGTTGGCCAGGCCGAGGGCGAGGGCCGAGGTGCCGTAGAGGAAGCCGAGTTCGGACAGGTTCCAGCCGCCGAGGCTGTCGGTGTGGCGGAACATCAGGATGATCACCAGGAAGTCGAGGAAGGTGACCACGAGGTTGGCGCCGAGCGTCATCACGAACGAGGCCCGGTAGGACATGATCGCCCTGGTCCACATGCCGGCGACGAGCCACCAGGAGCGCAGCGCCCAGGCCGTGCGGGCGGTCAGCGGCTCACGGGCGGTGCCGGGCAGCGGCTCACGGGTCATGACGGCCTGGTCAGCCACCCTGGACCACCACCTTGCGGGTCGCCAGCAGCTGGACCAGCCGGCCGGCCGCGAGCAGCACCACGGCCCAGGCGAGCTGGAAGCCCAGCGCGCCGAGCAGTTGGGTGCCGGTGACGCGCTCCAGGAAGACGTCGGTGGGCACCTTGATCAGGGCCGCCCAGGGCAGCAGCGGGGCGACGGTGCCGAGCAGGCCGGGGAAGAGCGCGAGCGGCAGCAGCATCCCGGAGAAGAACAGCGACACCACCATCAGCACCGACTGCACGCCCTCCGAGTCGTGCAGCCAGAAGCCGGTGAGTGAGACCAGGAAGCGCAGCCCGAAGCTGACCACCACCGCGAGCAGCGTGGCGAGCAGGAACGCCAGCCAGGTCAGCGGGTGTTCGGGCATCCGGGTGTGGAAGACCAGGGCGCCGGCGAGCGTCGGCGGCACGCCCCGGGCGAGCAGTTCGAAGCCGGCCCGGCCGAGGTCGGTGGCCAGCCACCAGCCCTGGAAGTCCACCGGGCGGTAGAGGTCGATGGCGATGTCGCCGCTGCGGAAGCGCTCCTGGACGTCGTCCTGGAAACCGCCGCCCATGACGGCGACGGTGGCCAGCAGGGCCTGGCTGACCCAGATGTAGGTGACGGCGGCGGCCTCGTCGTAGCCGCCGAGGCCGGGGCGGGCGTGCCAGAGGGCGAGGTAGGTGTAGGCGAGGATGAAGCCGAAGACGGTGTTGGTGAAGGCGCCGGCCAGGGTGGCGGCCCGGTAGGTGGAGAAGCGGCGGAAGGCGCCGCGGACGACGGCGGCGTACAGGAGCAGGGCGGCCCGCGCGCCGCCTGGAGCGCCGTCGCGATCGGGGGGACGGAGCTCGGCCTGCGTAGGCCCAAGCCTCTGCATATTGTCTCCTTATCGACAAATGGCGGTACAGGGAGACCCCTGTCCGCGCAGCAGCGCATGCCGGAGCGGCTCCGACCGCCTTCCCGGGGGGGCCGGGACGGTGGGCGGAGCTCGAAGCGGGCCTCGGCCCGAAGTGGCTGCGCTATCTGGTTTGCACCTTTCACCGTACTGCGGCGAGATCCCTCGCGCACCCGGTTTTCCCACCACCCGGACGGAGTCGCCCCGACCCCTGATCCTCGGTCAAATAGCACATAATCTCCGCATGACCCTGAGCACCGGCCGCCGGGCCAGACGGGCCGCCCGCCGCGAGGCACGCCGCGCCCTGCCGTTCCGGCGGCGGCTGCTGCCCACCTGGCGGATCGTCCTCGGCGCCGTCCTCGCCGTGCTGCTGCTCGCCGTCGGCGCCTTCGCCGTGCTCTACGTCATCGTGCCGCTGCCCGACCCCAACGCCCAGGCGGTCGCCCAGAGCAACGTCTACCTCTACGCCGACGGCGTCACCGAGATCGCCCGCACCGGCGCCGTCAACCGCACCGACGTCACCATCGACGAGGTCCCGGTCAGCACCCGGCAGGCCGTCGTCTCCGCCGAGGACCGCACCTTCTACCAGAACCGCGGCATCGACCTGAAGGGCATGGTCCGGGCCGGCTGGAACAGCCTGACCGGCCAGGGCCTGCAGGGCGGCTCCACCATCACCCAGCAGTACGTCAAGAACTACTACCTCACCCAGAGCCGGACCATCGAACGCAAGGGCCGCGAACTCCTCATCGCCCTCAAGGTCGACCAGCAGCGCGGCAAGGACGAGATCCTGGCCGGCTACCTCAACACCAGCTACTTCGGCCGCGGCGCCTACGGCATCCAGAGCGCCGCCCGCGCCTACTACGGCGTCGACGTCTCCGAACTGACCCTCCCGCAGAGCGCCTACCTCGCCGCCCTGCTCCAGGCCCCCAGCGCGTACGACGTGAAGACCGCCACCCCCGCCAACCGCGAGAAGGCCGTCGCCCGCTGGCACTACACCCTCGACGGCATGGTCCAGCTCGGCTTCCTCAGCGCCACCGAACGCGCCTCCCTCGCCTTCCCCGACCCGATCGACCCGCAGCCCGCCAGCGGCCTGGCCGGCCAGGCCGGCTACCTGGTCGGCGTCGCCGACGACTACCTGGTCGGCAGCGGCATCCTCGACGGCGCCACCCTCAAGGCCGGCGGCTGGCGCATCACCACCACCTTCGACCAGAAGAAGCAGGACGCCTTCGCGCACGCCGTCCAGGACGAGCTCACCGAGGAACTCGACCCCACCGCCCGGCCCGGCACCGACAGCGACGTCCGGGTCGCCGGCGCCTCCGTCGAACCCGCCACCGGCCGCGTCGTCGCCGTCTACGGCGGCCCCGACTACGCCGAGCAGCCCTACAACGACGCCCTGCGCCAGGACAACCAGATCGGCTCCACCTTCAAGCCCGTCGACCTCGCCGCCGGCCTCACCTCCCACCACAGCAGCGGCGACGGCCGCCCGATCACCACCGAGACCCGCTACGACGGCACCAGCGCACGCCCCGTCACCGACGGCCCCACCCCGTACGCGCCGCCCAACGAGGACGACATCGACTACGGCCCGATCAGCCTGCGCCAGGCCATGGTCAAGTCCGTCAACTCGGTGTACGCGCAGGTCGGCGTGGACGCCGGGCTCGACCACGTCCGGGAGACCGGCATCCGGCTCGGCATCCCCGCCGACGTCCCCGGCATGGACCCGGCCAACACCTCGATGACGCTCGGCACCGCCACCCCCAGCGCGCTCGACCTGGCCGGCGTCTACGCCGCCCTCGCCAACCACGGCGAGGCCCACCGGCCCTGGTCGGTCGCCGGACTGGAACGGATCACCCCCGGCACCGGCCCCGTCGAGCCGCCGGAGCTGCCCGCGCACCACACCACCGCCGCCCTCGACCGGGGCACCGCCGACGCCGTCACCGACGTCCTGCGCGACGTCATCAGCCCGCGCGGCACCGGCTCCGCCGCCCTCGGCCTCGGCCGGCCCGCCGCCGGCAAGACCGGCACCACCGACGCCAACCTCTCCGCCTGGTTCGCCGGCTACACCCCCGAACTCGCCACCACCGTCGGCCTCTTCCGGGAGAACCCGAGGACCCACGCCAAGGAACCGCTGGCCGGCACCGCCGGCTACGCCCGGATCAACGGCGGCGCCTTCCCCACCCGGATCTGGACCGCCTACATGAGCGACGTCCTGGAGGGCACCCCCGTCCAGGACTTCGAGCTCGAACCCAGCGAAGGCAACGGCCGCCCCGGCACCGGCGGCCCGACCGACACCCCGAGCGGCACCCCCGCCACCACCGCCCGCGCCTCCGCCACCCCGACCGCCCCCTCCCCGGCCCCGGACCCGGCCGGCGGCCACGGCGGCACCGTCCAGGCCCCGGCGGCACCGGCCGCACCGGCGGCCCCCGCGGCCCCCGCGGCCCCCGCGGCCCCCGCGGCCCCGGCCGTACCCAGGCGGCCCACCACGCCCACCACCGCACCGGCACCCGACCGGACCAGCACCGCCCCCGAGCCGTCCACCCCCGTGGCCCCCACCGCCGCGGCCTCCGCCCCCCAGGAGTCCGCACCACCGCAGCCCACCCCCGGCACCCGGCCGACCACCGACCGGCCCACCGCCGAACCGCCGTCCACCGCCCCCGGCAAGACCTCGGACCCGACCCGCACCCCGGCACCGCCGATCCCGCCGGTCCCGCCGACCGGCAGCGGCAAACCCCCCGCCACACCCCAGCCGGGCACCCCGCCCCCGGCCTGACAGCCCGGGGCTCGGCCCAACGGGCTCAACGGACTCAACGGGCTCAGCGGGTCCGGCGACTCAGGCCGCCAGCTCGCGCTCCAACGGCGTACGGAACCGCGGCGTCACCCGGACCGCTCCCAGCCACCCCGCCAACCGCTCCGCCTCCACCGCGACCGCCGCCCGCACCCCGGCCCCCGCGTCCTCGAACAGCCGCCACACCACCTCGCCGTCCGCCCGCTGCGCCCAGCCGCCGACCACCCGGCCGCACCACCACACCGTCGGCCCCGCGTTCCCCGCCCGGTCGAACAGCGCCGGCACGTCCTCGGGCCGCAGGTACCAGTCCCGGCCCCGCCAGCCCATCACCGCCGGATCCAGCGCCGGCAGCAACGCCGCCCACGGCTCCGGCTCCGCCACCGGCTCCTCGTCCCCCGGCAGCACCAGGCCCGCCGCACCGCCCGCCGTCGCCACCTCCACCGCGCCCACGTCCGCCAGCGCCTTGCGCACGTCCCCCAGCGTCCAGCCGGTCCACCACTTCACGTCCTCGACGCTGCCCGGCCCGTACCGCGCCAGCCAGCGCCGCACCACCTCCGCCTTCGCCTCCCGCACCGGCACCTCCGGCCACGGCGCCACCGGCGCCCACGGATAGCTGCTGCTCAGCCACGACCCGCGCGGCCGGCACCGCCGGACGTGCCCGTCCGAGGCCAGCAGCCGCAGCAGCCGGCTCCCCACACTCTGCTTCGCCTCGTACGGCTTGCCCGCCGACATCAGCATCGTCTCGCGCAGCGCCGGCACGTCCGCGCCCAGCTCCGCCGTGGTCGCCTCACCCCGCACCGCCAGCGCCGCCAGCACCGCCCGCTGGGTCTCGGCCAGCCGCGCCTCGTCCCACCCCTCGGCGAAGTCCGCGAGGTGCTTGAGCAGCGTCGCCCGCTCCTTGGCGGCGATCTGCCGCGCCGCCGCCGCGCTCACGTACGGCGCGAACTCCTCGGTCACCGCGAAGATCGTCCGCCGCATCGACAGCAGCTTCACCAGCGAGACCTCGTCGTACAGGGCCCGCTCCACCTCGGCCGCCGACGGCTCGCGCAACCGCGCGCACGCCGACAGGTACACCGTCGCGGCATCGGTGGCGTGCAGCCCGACGACCGCGTCGGCCACCTCCTCCACCCGCGCCGCCCGCCCGGCGGGCGCCAGCAGCAGCCGCCGCCCCAACCGCGCCCGCCGCTGCCCGTCGTCGACCTGGACCACCCCGTTGCTCGCCATGGGCGGATCCTAGCCAGGGGCTGCTCAGACGTTCGGCGACAGGACGAAGAGCGGGAACACCCGCCGCTGCGGCACCTCGCCGATCTCGTCCAGCGCCGCGCGGATCTCCCGCAGATGGCCGACGGTCAGCTGCAACGGGACCTCGTGCGGCTGGTAGGTGTACCGGATCGGGTAGTCCACCCCCGGCTTCACGCTCATCTCGATGTGGCAGCCGAGCACATGGCTGACCGTCCGGGCCTCGCAGAAGTCGATCAGCCTGCGGATCGACCGGCCGAACGCCGCCCAGTCCTGGATGTAGAGCCGCCCCGGGTACACCGTGTCACCGGTGAGCAGGAACCCCGTCCACGGGTCGTGGAAGGTCACCGCCGCCTCGTGGTGCCCCGGCGTCGCCAGGCACTCCAGCACCCGGCCCCCGAGGTCCACCCGGGCCACGGCGTCGGCGTCCCGGTCGAACCCGAAGAACGCCCAGGCCGTGCTCAGGTCCGCGGGCACCAGCCGGGTGTCCGGCCGGTCCGCGAACTGCCCGTCCCCCGCGACGTGGTCCCCGTGCCCGTGGGTGTGCAGCACCAGCAGCTCGTACCCGTCCCTCGGGTGGCGCTCCAGCCAGTCCGCGACGAGCCCGTCGACGGTCGCCCGCAGCGGGAAGTACTCCGCCGAGGCGGTGGCCCCGGTGTCGATCAGCACCGCCCGCTCGTTGCCGAACAGCAGGAACAGGAACGGCGCCTCGTAGTTCACCGCCATGTTCTGCCGCAGCACGAAGGTGTGCTCGTCGTACTCGTGCACCTGGATGTCCGGATCGGTGTTGTGCTTCGCCGACTCCGACCCGTGGATCCACCGCACGTCCAGTCCCCGCACCCGCGGAGCCGTCCCACCGAAATCGATCGGCGAAGTCCCCATGCCGTCCCCCGTCCCGCTGTCCGGACCATCATCCCCTCCGGCGAAACTACCACCACGCCGGGACGGACCTGCGGAAAGGCCGGTGGGCCGCCGCGCCCACGGCACGGCGGCCCACCGGGGAGAACCGCTCGGCGACTACAGGTACAGCCCGGTCGAGCCCTCGGTGTCGCCGAAGCGCATCGCGGCGACGGCGTGCAGGTCGCGCTCGCGCAGCAGGACGTAGGTGGCGCCGCGGACCTCGACCTCCAGCTTGTCCTCGGGGTCGTAGAGCACCCGGTCACCGGGCTCCACGGAGCGCACGCTCTGGCCGACGGCGACCGCCTCGGCCCAGGCGCAGCGCTTGGAGATCTCCGCGGTCGCCGGGATCAGGATGCCGCCGGTGGAGCGGCGCTCGCCCTCGCCGGCCTCGGTCTTCACCAGCACGCGGTCGTGCAGCATCTTGATCGGCAGCTTCTCGCCGAGCCGGTCGTGACGCGGCGCGTCGCCCGCGCCGGGCAGGGACTGCTGGGTCGGTTCGTCGTTCGTACTCACGACCCCGAAGGTACCGCTCCCGGGCGCGGCGTGTGACGCCAGCCCGGTGCCGCGGGCGGGCCGGCGGACCGGCGCGGGCCGGGCAGCGGCTGCCCGGCCCGGGAGATGCGGCCGTGGCTCAGCGCTTGCGGCGCCTGCGCGCCGAGGCGACCAGCAGCACCAGGCCGACGCCGACCAGCGCGGCCGGAACGATCCGCTCCTTGCGCGGCTGCCCCTTCTCGTCCACGAACTGCGCGCGGGCCTGCTCGACCAGGCCGCTCGCGGCCACGTACGCCCGGCCGGCCTTCTCCTCGACGGCGGCCACGGCCTTCGCCTTGACCTGGGCGGAGACGGTGGTCGGGTGCACGCGCACGGCGAGCTCGTCCAGCGTCGCCGCCAGCTGGGTGCGGGTCCGGGAGATGTCCGCCTCGATCTGGGCGGTCGTCCGCGCCGACTTGTCCGTACTGCTCGCCTCGCCCACTCGGGCCACCCCATTCACTGATGTTCGTCCTGTGCGACTGACCCAGTGTGTCAGCTGCCACGCGGGGCCGCGCGGCCCCACCCACCATCGGAGGTAAGTTTGCCGTGGTACGACCGCCCGTCCAGCACCAGGAGAAACCCCGTGAGTGAGCGTCTCCAGCCCGGTGACACCGCGCCCGCCTTCACCCTGCCCGACGCCGACGGCAACGAGGTGTCCCTCGCCGGCCACCTCGGCCGCAAGGTGATCGTCTACTTCTACCCGGCCGCGCTCACCCCCGGCTGCACCAAGCAGGCCTGCGACTTCACCGACAACCTGGAGGTCTTCTCCGGCGCCGGGTACGACGTCATCGGCATCTCGCCGGACAAGCCGGAGAAGCTCGGCCGGTTCCGCGAGGCCGAGGACCTCAAGGTCACCCTGCTCTCCGACCCGGAGAAGAAGGTGCTGGAGGCCTACGGCGCGTTCGGCGAGAAGAAGCTGTACGGCAAGACCGTCACCGGCGTGATCCGCTCCACCGTGATCGTGGACGAGCAGGGCAAGGTCGAGCACGCGCTGTACAACGTGAAGGCGACCGGCCACGTGGCCAAGCTACTGCGCGACCTCAAGGTCGAGGCGGCCTGACGCACCGCCCGGACACGCGGCGGCGTCTGACACTTCGTCACCGCCGTGTCCCGGTGCTGTCCGCGCTCTGCCCGGAACCTGTCGGACGGACCCCGGCGCCCCTAGCGTTCTGTTCCACCGGGCGCCAGCGGCCCGGGCCCGTCCTTGTCAGGGGAGCAAAGCCGTGCAGAGTGCCAGATCCGTGTCCACCGCCCGTGTCGCCCTCGCCGGCGCGATCGTCGCGGCGCTCGCGCTGACGGCCTGCGGGCCGGAGAACGACGACACCGCCGCACCGCCGCCGGCCACCGCGACGGCGCCACCGACCGCTCAGCCGACCGCCACCGCAACCGCAACCGCAACCACTCAGCCGACCACGACCGCGACCGCGACCGCCAAGCCCTCCTCCCAGACCCCGGCCGGCAAGCGGCAGGTGGTCGAGACGATGACGGCCGGCGGGCTGGCCAAGACCATCGGCCAGGACGCGGTCTCCGACGTCGCCGTGGACCCGGGCGAGATGCGCGACGACATGCACATGGTGCTCGCCAACTTCGACCGCCCCGGGCAGACCTCCGGCCGCCGGATCCTGCTGATCGCCGTCGACAACATCCCCGAGGACCCGGCCAAGCGCCGCGAGCACCTCTGGCGCGGCATGATCGACTACGCCCTGCAGCGCGGTTCGACCGGCACCCCGACCACCGCCGCCCCGTTCGCCGCCGGACCGCTGGGCGGCTCGCTGGAGTGCCTGAAGCTGCCGGAGGCGCCCACCACCGACGTCGTCTGCGGCTGGTCCGACGCCTCCACCGCCGGCGTCGCGCTGTTCCCGAGGACCACCCCGGCCGAGGCGGCCGCCCTGTTCGCCAAGATGCGCGGCGACATCGAGAAGTAGGCCCGCGACGGAACCGGAAAAGCAGCGGTGGCGGCGCACCCCCCGACCGGGTGCACCGCCACCGCCGTCTCTCACCTCAGGCGACCGCTGTCATCAGCAGGCGCCGAGGTCGCTCCAGACACCCCAAGAGCCGCTGGCGCTCGGGTCGTCGCCCTTGGTCCACCACTTGTTCTGGTAGTAGTGGCCCTTCCAGGAGACCTTGGTCGGGGTGGCGTAGGTGGTGCCCGCGTCCCAGCTCGGCGCACCCGCGCAACCGGCCGGCGTGGTCGGCGGCGTCGTGGGCGGAGTGGTCGGCGGGGTGGTGGGCGGAGTGGTCGGCGGCGTCGTGGGAGGCGTCGTCGGCGGGGTGGTCGGCGGCGTGGTGGGCGGGGTCGTGCCGCCGTCCACCGCACCGCGGGTCAGGTCGCCCTTGAGGCCGTACAGCGTGCCGCCCACGTTGACCGTCCAGTTGGACGGGGTGGACACCGGCAGGTAGTAGACGAAGTCCATGTCGATCGACGCGCCCGGCGCGAGCGACTGCCAGCCCGGAAGCTTCACCGAGACCCGGTTGTAGGTGCCCTTGAGGCCGCCCACGTTGCCGGTGCCGGTGTGGTCCTGCCGGATCACGGTCAGGCCGAAGCCGGACTGGTCCTTGGCGTTGCCCGGAGCCGAGTTGCTGTAGTCGAACTGGAACTCGGTGCCGCCCGGCAGGGTCGTCGTCGAGTTGTTGACGATGTGGATCTTCGGGTTGATCGGGTAGTTCGAGTCACCCAGCGCGAAGTTGGTGAACGACACGTCGATCGGCAGGGTCTGCTGCGGCAGCGCGATCGTCGAGCGGGTCGCGCCGTACGCCGAGGAGGCCTTGAACTTGTCGTACATCAGCGAGGTCAGCGTGTTGCCGGGCACGTACTGGCCCTTGCCGCCGTTGGCGGTGGCGTCCCACTTGTAGTCGCCCGCGAGCTCCCAGATCATCGCGCCGCCGGCGCCCTGGTTGACGATGTAGTCGGCCTTGGCACCGATCGACTGCTCGTCCTCGGTGGACAGGTAGACCTTCTTGCTGTCGTTCCACAGCCACGGCGCCACCAGGGTGGAGCTGTAGTTGCGCACGTAGCTGCCCTGCAGGGCGGTGTCGGTCACGCCGTACTTGGAGAGGTAGTCGGGCACGATGCCCTTCTCCAGGTTCTTGGCGTGCCACATCGGGTTCGACCCGGCCGGGGACTCCTTGCCCGCGTCGTCCTTGTCGTTCCAGATGTTGTCGATGCCGACCGCGCCGTCACCGCACGAGGTCAGGCCGGAGCCGACCGGGCAGGTGGTCGCGGCGGCGGTGCCCCAGAGGCCGTTGGTCCCGCCCTGAACGTTCTTGAAACCGCGGGTGTAGTACGGCAGGCCGACGTTGATCCGGCCAGCCGGCATCGCACCGCGGAAGTAGTGGTACGACCAGTCGGCGTTCAGGTAGCCGATGCCGCCGTACTGACCGGTGCCGTAGACGTTGGCCGCCGCCAGCTCGCCGTCCTTGCCGTCGTCGAACAGCGCGGCGTTCGGGCCGACGTACTTGTTCCAGGACCCGTGCAGGTCGTACGACATGATGTCGACGTAGTCCAGGTACTGCGCGATCTGGAACGTCTCCATGCCGCGCAGCAGGTAGCCGGACGACGGGGCCGCGACCGAGAGCAGGTAGTGCTTGCCGTCGGCGGCGCCGGCCCGGTCCAGCTTCTCGCGCAGCGTCTTCATCAGCGCCGCGTAGCCCTTGGCCAGCGAGGCGCGCTTGCCGTTGGCGAGCTGCCAGTCCAGCGGGTTGCCGGCGTCCTTCATCGAGGTCGGGTACTCGTAGTCGACGTCGACGCCGTTGAAGCCGTACTTCTTGATGAAGTCGACGGCCGAGTTGGCGAAGGTGTCGATGCCCGCCTGGTTGACGCTGCCGTCCGGGTTGACGGTCATCGAGTAGAAGCCGCCGGAGTTGACGCGCTTGCCGTCGTCCCCGAAGTACCCGCCGGTCTCGGTCCAACCGCCCACCGAGATCATCGTCTTGACGTTCGGGTACTGCTTCTTGTACTTCGTCAGCAGGTTGAAGTGGCCCTTGTAGGGCAGCGACGGGTCGAGCTCGGCGCCGGGCACCCCGGGGAAGGACATCCCGGTGGCCGCGTTCTTCTCGCTGTCCGTACCGACCGACAGCTTGTTGTCGGAACCGACGTGGGCGAACGCGTAGTTGAGGTGGGTGACCTTGTCCCACGGGATGTCGCTGACCAGGTACGGCTTGGTGCCGTCCTGGCCGGTGCGCCAGCTCGTGAAGTAGCCGATGATGCGGCGCTGGTGGTCCGCGCCCATCTTCTCGCGGCCGTTGGTGTCGTAGACGCTGCAGTACGGGACGTCGACGCCGGGCGTGGTGTAGAGACCGTCGGGCCGACACGCGGCGTTGTCGACGGCGGCGGACGCCTGGGAGGGCGCCGCGCCCAGCGTGGCCACCAGCAGGCCGGCCATCGCGGCACCCGCCAGCGCGGCCAGGCCGGCGCGGGCCGCCGGGCTCGTGGAACGACGGGCAGCGGTGGGACGCCGCTCCGCCGTGGATCGGATCAACACTCGGTCCTCCGGGCAGAGTGTCGGCGCGTGCCTGTGGGGGAGCACGCACGTGGGGGAAAGCAGATTGGCGCCGAAGCTATGTGGTCTGAACCACATAGGTCAATAGGTCTGGACCAATTGGTAATCATTTCCCCAACATCCCCGGTCGAACGGCCGCTTGCCGGCACGCCCTGACACCCCACCAACCCCACCCGCCCCACCCACCCCGGCCGACCACCCCCGTGACCGAAACCCCCCACCACTCGTTCACCCTCACGGGGGACGGGCCCGCACGCGCCCGAAGGGGGGACGGCCATGACGATCAAGTACACCCGCGAGTTGCTGACGGCGGTCGCCGCCGAGTCGTCCAGCATCAACGACATGATGCGACGGCTTGGCGTCCCGATGGCAGGCGGCACGCACAGCTACCTGAGCAAGCGGCTGCGGCACTACGGCATCGACACCACGCACTTCACCGGAGGCAGGCCCGCGTACGAGCGTCGGACCTACAGCCGGGAGCAGCTCGCCGAGGCCGCCGCGAAGTGCACCGGCATCGGCTCGATGCTGCGCGAGCTGGGCGTGGTGCCGTACGACAGCGCGTACTCCTACATGAAGCGGCGGCTGGCCGAGTTCGGCATCGACACCTCGCACTTCGACCGGGAGGACCGGGAGAACCGGGACGAGCAGGTGATCGCGGCCGTCCGCGAGCAGTCCAGCATCGCCGGCGTGATCCGGGCCCTGGGCCTCTCCGAGAGCGGCGGCGCCCGCAGACTCGTCAAGGACGCCATAGCCCGCCACGGACTGGACACCGGCCACTTCACCGGCTCGGCCCACAACCGGGGCGCGAAAGCGGGACCCCGGATCCATCCGGACGCCCTCCTGGTGGAACTGCCGCCCGGAAGCCACCGGGTCCCAGGCGACCGGCTGCGCGCCATGCTCGTCCACATCGGTCGGCCCGATGCCTGTGCCGACTGCGGAACCCCGCCATGCTGGCGCGGCCGGCCGATGACGCTGGAGGTGGACCACATCAACGGCGACTGGCTCGACAACCGGCGCGAGAACCTCCGCCTGTTGTGTCCGAACTGCCATGCCGTCACGCCGACGTACTGCGGACGGAACCGCAAACCCGTATCGACTCCCCCAACCAGCCGGTAGGCTTGCCTTGACGTGCGCCCGTACTCCAGCTGGCTAGAGAGGTACGGTTTAGGTCCGTATTGTCGTGGGTTCGAGTCCCACCGGGCGTACCAAGCGAAATGGCCCGCTTGCCTTCGAACCGAAGGCAAGCGGGCCATTGTCATAGCGCCAGGACTCAGGCCAGCAGGTCCTTCACCACCGGGGCGAGGGCGCGGAAGGCCTGGCCGCGGTGGCTGATGGCGTTCTTCTCGGCGGGGGTGAGTTCGGCGCAGGTGCGGGTCTCGCCGAGGGGCTGGAGGATCGGGTCGTAGCCGAAACCGCCGTCGCCCGCCGGGGCGGTGCGCAGGGTGCCGAGGAGGCGGCCCTCGACGACGCGCTCGGTGCCGTCGGGGAGGGCGAGGGCGGCGGCGCAGAAGAAGTGGGCGCCGCGGTGCTCGGCGGCGATGTCGGAGAGCTGGGCGAGCAGGAGGTCGAGGTTGGCGCGGTCGTCGCCGTGCTTGCCGGACCAGCGCGCGGAGAAGATGCCCGGGGCGCCGTTCAGGACGTCCACGCACAGGCCGGAGTCGTCGGCGACGGCCGGCAGGCCGGTGGCGCGGGCCAGGGCGTGCGCCTTGAGCAGGGCGTTCTCGGCGAAGGTGACGCCGGTCTCGGGGACGTCGGGGATCTCCGGGTAGGCGTCGGCCCCGACCAGTTCGACGTCCAGGCCGGCGTCGCCGAGGATGTCGCGCAGTTCGGCGACCTTGTGCTGGTTACGGGTGGCGAGGATGAGTCGAGTGGTCATGGATCCACCCTAAACCGAGCAAACCGCGCGCTCCGGCGCCGTCCCGGGTGAAGCGGCGTCAGCCGGTGCAGACCTTGGTGAGGTTCGAGGCGGCGTCACCGAGCGGCTTGAAGTCCGGCACCTGCTTGTTGTTGACCGCCCGCTGGACCTTGTCGACCTGGGTGCCGAGGTCGGTGATGGCCTGGGCGACGTCGGTGTCCTTGGAGTTCTTGCCCAGCTGGTCGAGGTCGTTCTTGAGCTTCTGCAGCGCCTCGCCGGCGGCGGCCGCGTCGTTGCTCGCGTTGCTGTAGGCGCTGCTGACCTCGTTGATGTCGCCGGTGATCTTCACGGCGGTGTTCCCGCAGTCGATCGCCTTCTCGGCGGCGGAGCAACTGACCGCGCTGAGCGGGAGGATGGCGATCAGGCCGGCCACGGCGAGCATGGTGGGGCGGGCGATGCTCTGGGGCATCCGGTCCTCCTCGGTGCGCGGGTATCCGGAAGGGAAGGACGCGCGCTGAGGGGTGCGCGGTTCCCGCAACGGGTGCTGCCGGAACCGTACGGGCTCCGGGCCCGGCCTGTACAGCGGCCTGGCCCGGAGCCCGGGGATTTCCGGAAACCGAAGCGGAACCGGTACATCAGGGGGTAAAAGGCGTGCCCCCGGTGTCAGCCCTCCAGCTCGCCGAGGACCTTGCGCTGGACCTCGTCGAGCTCGGCGCAGCCGAGGGTGCCGAGGTCCAGCAGCTGGTCGAGCAGCGCGCGGTCGAAGGGCGCGCCCTCGGCGGTGCCCTGGACCTCGACGAAGCGGCCGTCGGAGGTGCAGACGATGTTCATGTCGGTCTCGGCGCGGACGTCCTCCTCGTACTGGAGGTCGAGCATCGGGACGCCGTCGATGATGCCGACGCTGACGGCGCTGACGCCGCCGGTGATCGGCTTGCCCTTGGCGCGCAGCAGCTTGCGCTCGCGGGCCCAGCCGACGGCGTCGACGAGCGCGACGTAGGCGCCGGTGATGGCGGCGGTGCGGGTGCCGCCGTCGGCCTGGAGGACGTCGCAGTCGAGGACGATGGTGTTCTCGGCGAGCGCGCGGTGGTCGACCACGGCGCGCAGCGAGCGGCCGATGAGCCGGCTGATCTCGTGGGTGCGACCGCCGAGGCGGCCCTTGACGGATTCGCGGTCGCCGCGGGTGTTGGTGGCCCGCGGGAGCATGGAGTACTCGGCGGTGACCCAGCCCTCGCCGCTGCCCTTGCGCCAGCGCGGGACGCCCTCGGTGACGCTGGCGGTGCACAGCACCTTGGTGTCGCCGTAGGAGATGAGGACGGAGCCTTCGGCGTGCTTGCTCCAGCCCCGTTCGATGGTGACGGGGCGGAGCTGGTCGGGGGTGCGGCCGTCGATGCGTGACATAGGCACCGAGCGTAGTCGGTTTCGGCGGGTGCTCCGGGTACGCCCCGAGGCGTCCCGAGGCGTCCGGGTCTGCCCGGACGGGCCGCTCCCGGTGCCCGGACGTACCGCGGCCCGCCGCCCCGGTGGGGTCGGCGGGCCGCGGGAGCGAGCCTGGTGGGCTCAGCTCACATCATGTCCTCGATGTCGGCGGCGATCGGGTCGGCGTCGGTGCCGATGACGACCTGGATCGCGGTGCCCATCTTCACGACGCCGTGGGCGCCGGCGGCCTTCAGTGCGGCCTCGTTGACCAGGGAGGCGTCCTTGACCTCGGTGCGCAGGCGGGTGATGCAGCCCTCGACCTCTTCGATGTTGTCGATGCCGCCCAGACCGGCGACGATCTTCTCAGCCTTGCTGGCCATTGCTTTCTCCCTCTGTCTCGGCCCGTCGGCTGCTCTGCCGGGTGCCGTCCTGCGCGGTGACCTCGGTCGCGGTGACGCGGGGTCAGTGGTCGGTCGTGCCGTGGCGTGCTGCCGGAGCAGCGCGACCAGCATGACCCGAGCCGAACCGATATGCCACGTTAGTCCACTTTTGGCCCATTTCGGCGCGCATCCCCCGGACCGGCGTCCGAGGATGACGAGCAGTGGGGCCGTCTCCCGGCGCGCGGCCTGCGTCCCAAAAGTGGTCTACACCAATATATGTGTACTCCGACGAACGCAGGAAGGGCCCCGGGTGTTCCCGGCCCCGCCCCCGGGCCCCGGCGGGGCCCATCGGCCGGCCACCGCACCCGGAGGGCGAATGATGAGTTCGGCAGGCGCCGCGGCATCCCAGACCACCTGGTGGCACACCTTCTACGGCGGCCTCCAGAAGATGGGCCGCTCGCTCCAGCTGCCGGTGGCGGTGCTCCCCGCCGCCGGCATCCTCAACCGGCTCGGACAGCCCGACGTCTTCGGCAAGGACGGGCTGGGCTGGGACAACGTGGCCAAGGTGTTCGCGGCGGCCGGCGGCGCACTGCTGGACTCCTCGTTCGGCCTGCCGATCCTGTTCTGCATCGGCGTCGCGATCGGCATGGCGAAGAAGGCCGACGGCTCGACGGCGCTGGCCGCGGTGGTCGGCTTCCTCGTCTACTACCGGGTGCTGCACGCCTTCCCGGAGCACTGCAAGCCGCCGACCGTGCTGGTGAGCGACCAGTGCGTGGACTACACCTCGGCGAAGGCGGCGGCGGCGACGTACCAGAACCCCGGCGTGCTGGGCGGCATCCTGCTCGGCCTGATGTCGGCCTGGCTCTGGGTGCGGTTCCACCGCACCAAGCTGGTGGACTGGCTGGGCTTCTTCAACGGCCGGCGGCTGGTCCCGATGATCACCGCGCTGGTCGGCATGCTGCTGGCCGTCGTGGCGGTCTGGGCGTGGCCGCCGATCGGCCGCGGCCTGAACTCGTTCAGCCAGACCCTGGCCGACCTGGGCGCGGGCGGTGCGGGCATCTTCGGCGTGGCCAACCGGGCGCTGCTGCTGATCGGCATGCACCAGCTGCTGAACACCTTCGTCTGGTTCCAGTTCGGCGAGTACACCAAGCCCGACGGCATGGTCGTGCACGGCGACATCCCGCGCTTCCTGGCGGGCGACCCGACCGCGGGGCAGTTCCAGTCGGGCTTCTTCCCGATCATGATGTTCGCGCTGCCGGCCGCCGCGCTGGCGATCGCCCACTCGGCGAAGCCGCACCGGCGCAAGGAGATCTACGGCCTGATGCTCTCGGTCGGCCTGACCTCCTTCGTGACCGGCGTCACCGAGCCGATCGAGTACTCCTTCGCCTACATCGCCCCGGCGCTGTACGCCGTGCACGCGCTGCTGACCGGCGCGTCGATGGCCGTCACCTGGGGACTGGGGGTGCACGACGGCTTCAGCTTCTCGGCCGGCCTGATCGACTACGTGATCAACTGGGGCCTGGCCACCAAGCCGTGGCTGATCATTCCCATCGGCCTCGCCTTCGCCGCCGTGTACTACGCCCTCTTCCGCTTCATCATCGTGAAATTCAACCTGAAAACCCCGGGGCGCGAGGACGAGAGCGAGGTCGAGGACGTGACCAAGCCATAAACCGAGCGTCACCGCGTCGAATCCGAAAAGGCCCCCGGACCGCCCGTCCGGGGGCCTTCGCCATATCCGGGCCGGGCTGATGGTCCCGGTGCGAACGCCCATCGGCCCGGCCCGGACGGGCAGTCGGTGACGAGCCGGTGACCTGCCGTGGAGCATCCGGCCGCCCCGGCTTTTTGTTGCGCAAATAGCCAAAATGCCAATCACGGCGGGTAATCAAGATCGTTGATCCGCAAGTAGGTTTCGATTTCATAGCGCTTCTCAGCTGCGGCGCTTTCAAGGGTTCCGCCCCTCCTCCACCCGTGCTACAAAACTGGTCTACACCACGTGTGGTGTAGACCAGTTCGCGGTTCGGCCCCCTGTGCACCCTCTCCCGACCGACCCGCCCTTGCCGTTAGGAACCCACCCCCATGAGTCAGTCTGCGCAGGCACCGGCGCCCGCCACGGCTCCGGCCACACCCAGCCCCACCAAGAAGTTCGGCCAGAACCTGCTCCAGGGTCTGCAGAAGATCGGCCGCAGCCTCCAGCTGCCCATCGCCGTTCTCCCCGCCGCCGGTCTGCTGATGCGTCTGGGCCAGGACGACGTCTTCGGCAAGGACGGCCTCGGCTGGAACAAGGTGGCCGCGGTCTTCGCCACCGCGGGCAACGGCGTCTTCGACAACCTGCCGCTGCTCTTCGCGGTCGGCATCGCCATCGGCTTCGCCAAGAAGGCCGACGGCTCGACCGCCCTCGCCGCGCTGGTCGGCTTCCTGGTCTACAAGAACGTGCTGACCGCGTTCCCGATCACCGAGGGCCACATCGCCGACGGCAAGTGGGTCCCCGCGACCTACCAGAACCCCGGCGTCCTCGGCGGTATCGTGATCGGCCTGCTCAGCGCCGTGCTGTGGCAGAAGTACCACCGCACCAAGCTGGTCGACTGGCTCGGCTTCTTCAACGGCCGCCGCCTCGTCCCGATCATCATGGCCTTCGTCGGCACCGCCGTCGGTGTCCTGTTCGCCCTGACCTGGGGCCCCATCGGTGACGCGATCAAGAGCCTGAACGACACCCTGATCGGGGCCGGCGCGTTCGGTGCCGGTGCGTTCGGCCTGGTCAACCGCGGTCTGCTGCCGGTCGGCATGCACCAGTTCGTGAACTCCTACGCCTGGTTCCAGACCGGTGACTTCACCAAGGCCGACGGCACCGTCGTGCACGGCGACCTGACCCGCTTCTTCGCCGGCGACCCGACCGCCGGACAGTTCATGTCGGGCTTCTTCCCGATCATGATGTTCGCCCTGCCGGCCGCCGCCTTCGCCATCGCCCACACCGCCAAGCCCCACCGCCGCAAGGCCGTCACCGGCATGATGCTGTCGCTGGCGCTGACCTCCTTCGTGACCGGTGTCACCGAGCCGATCGAGTTCTCCTTCGTCTTCATCGCCCCGCTGCTGTACGTGATCCACGCCCTCCTCACCGCCGTCTCGATGGCCGTGACCTGGGCGCTCGGCGTGCACGACGGCTTCACCTTCTCCGGCGGCCTGATCGACTACCTGCTCGCCTGGAGCAAGGCCACCGACCCGTGGATGATCATCCCGCTGGGCCTGGCGTTCGCCGCGCTGTACTACTTCCTGTTCCGCTTCGCGATCGTGAAGTTCGACCTCAAGACCCCCGGTCGCGAGGACGACGACGAGATCGAGGACGTCACCAAGGCCTGACACCCGCACCACCCCGCACCACCCCGCACGCCGCTCACGGCCCCGCCCCGCCACCCGCTCCCCGGGTGGCGGGGCGGGGCCGTTCGTGTGCCCGGGCGAGGCGGTCCGCGGGCCCGCGACCGGCTCCCCGGGTGTCCACCGCGGCGGCCGCCCGCTGAGACGGTGGTTGACGGATCCGCGGACCCGCTGGTCAACTGAAGCGGTGAACGCCCCCCGTCTGCTGGTGACCCGCAGCCACATCGACTTCGGTCGCGTGTGGTCCGCGGCGTGTCGCGGCTGACCCGAGCGTTCCCCCCGCCGCCGCCCGGCTGACGTCCCCGCCGCGCCCCGGCCCGCGCACCACCCCGTCACCCGCGCCCGCCCGCGCCCCGGGCGGGCCGGCCCGTGCCCGCGCACACCCGCCCGCCCCGTCCCCGGGACCGCGTCCCCAGGACCGCGGGCCGCTCCGCGACCACCGCACGCCCCGCTTCCGTCCCAGGAAAGTCAAGGCCGCCCATGCCCCGCCAGCTGCACCTTTCCGCCGCCCTCGACAGCCCCGGCCACGTCGACGCCGCGCACTTCACCGCCCTCGCCCGGCTCGCCGAACGGGCCGCCCTCGACTTCGTCACCCTCGACGACTCCTACGCCCCCGAACCGCGGCGGCTCGACGCGCTCGCCACCTTCGCCCGGCTCGCCCCGGTCACCCAGGGCCTCGGCCTGGTCCCGACCGTCACCACCACCCACACCGAGCCGTTCCACACCTCCCTGTCGGTCAACACCCTGGACTGGGTCAGCGAGGGCCGGGCCGGCTGGCTGGTCGGCGTCTCCGACACCGAGGCCGAGGCCAGGGCCTTCGGCCGCAAGGGCACCGCCCCAGCCGACGAGCTCTGGGCCGAGGCCGCCGACGCCGCCGAGGTCGCCACCCGGCTCTGGGACAGCTGGGAGGACGACGCCGAGATCCGCGACACCGCCACCGGCCGGTTCGTCGACCGCGCCAAGCTCCACCACATCGACTTCGAGGGCCCGCACTTCTCGGTCTGCGGCCCCTCCACCACCCCCCGCCCGCCGCAGGGCCGCCCGGTCGTCGCGGTCACCGTCACCGCCGCCGACCTCGCCCCGGACGCCGGCCCCGGCGGCCGTGCCCGGGTCACCACCGCGGCCCGCTACGCCGACGTCGTCCTGCTGGACGCCCCCGACCGGGCCACCCGGCTCACCGCCGCCACCGAACTGCGGCTGCGCGGCGGCGAGGCGCTGCGGATCCTGGCCCGGATCCCGGCCACGCTCCCCGACGACGCCGCGACCGCCGCCCTGATCACCGAGGTCACCGAGGGAGGCGGCGGGGTCGACGGCTTCCACCTGGTTCCCGCCGACCCGGCCCGCGACCTCGCCGCGATCGCCGACCGCGTCGTACCGGCGCTGCGCGAGCGCGGCCTGTTCCGCGCCGGCTACACCGGCCGCACCCTGCGCGAGCACCTCGGCCTGGCCCGCCCCGCCAGCCGCTACGCGCTCGCCGCGACCATCCCCACGCCCGCCTCCCCCGCAGCCCCCGTGACCGCCGAGGTGACCCGATGACGGACCGCCCGCTCAAGCAGATCCACCTCGCCGCGCACTTCCCCGGCGTCAACAACACCACCGTGTGGAGCGACCCGGCCTCCGGCAGCCAGATCGCCTTCGACTCCTTCCGCCACCTCGCCGCGACCGCCGAACGCGGCCGGTTCGACTTCTTCTTCCTCGCCGAGGGCCTGCGGCTGCGCGAGGTCAAGGGCCGGATCCACGACCTGGACGTGGTCGGCCGCCCCGAGTCGATCACCGTGCTCGGCGCGCTCGCCGCCGTCACCACCCACCTCGGGCTGGCCGCCACCGTCAACGCCACCTTCAACGAGCCCTACGAGCTGGCCCGCCGGTTCGCCTCCCTGGACCACCTGTCCGGTGGCCGCGCCGCCTGGAACGTGGTCACCTCCTCCGACGCCTTCACCGGTGAGAACTTCCGCCGCGGCGGCTACCTCGACCGCGCCGACCGCTACACCCGGGCCGCCGAGTCCGTCGCGCTGGCCCGGGCGTTCTGGGACGCGGCGGGCGAGGGGACGGTCCGCCACCAGGGACCGCAGTTCGACGTCGAGGGCACCCTCTCGGTGCCCCGGCCGCCGCAGGGCCACCCCGTGGTGATCCAGGCCGGCGACTCCGACGAGGGCCGCGAGTTCGCCGCCGCCACCGCCGACGTGATCTTCAGCCGGCACTCCACCCTGGCCGCCGGCCAGGCCTTCCACGCGGACGTCAAGCGGCGGCTCGCCGGGTACGGGCGCAAGCCGGACGAGCTGAAGATCATGCCCGGGGTCACCTATGTGCTGGGCGACACCGAGGAGGAGGCCGTCGAACGGGCCGCCGCCATCCGCCGCGCCCAGGTGAGCCCGGCCACCGCGATCGCCTACCTGGAGCAGGTCTGGGGCGTCGACCTCTCCGACCACGACGTGGACGGCCCGCTCCCGGCCGGCGACCCGGTCCGGGGCTCCGACCTCGTCCAGGGCCGCACCTCGCTCGGCGACCCCCTGGAGACAGCCGCCAAGTGGCGCGCGGTGGCCGCCGAGAAGAAGCTCAGCAGCCGTGAGCTGGTGATCGAGGTGACCGGCCGGCAGAGCTTCATCGGCACCCCGCGGAGCGTCGCCGACCAGATCGACCGGCATGTGCAGAGCGACGCCGCGGACGGCTTCATCCTCGTCCCGCACCTCACCCCCGGCGGGCTGGACGATTTCGTCGACAAGGTGGTGCCGCTGCTCCAGGAGCGCGGGGTGTTCCGCACCGAGTACACCGGCACGACGCTGCGCGACCACCTCGGCCTGCCGGTGCCCGGACGGCGCTGACCCCGCCCGGCGGGAACCGTCAGACCCGGCCCAGCCGGGCGGCGTGCACGCCGGCCTGGAAGCGGCTCTCCGCGCCCAGGCCGGCGGTCAGTTCGGCGACCAGCCGGCGCACCGTCCGCTCCGACAGCTCCAGCTTGCGGGCGATCGCCGCATCGGTCCGCCCGGCCGCCGGCAGCCGCAGCACCTCGATCTGACGACCTGTCATCACCTCACCCTCGGGCAGGACTTCGGCGGGCGCCCAGGCCGCCGACCAGAAGTACTCGAACAGCTCGGCGACCAGCGCCACCAGCGCCGGCTCACGCACCACCACGGGTACGCGGCGGACGAGGTGTTCCTGTGCGGGACGGCGGCCGGGGTGGTGGCGGTGCGGTCGCTGGACGACCGGGAGCTGCCGGCCGTCCCGGGAGCGCTGACCACGCGGCTGCGGGCGGCCTACGAGGCGGCGGTGACCGGCGCGGACGGGCGCTACCGGCACTGGCTGACGTACGTGGGGTGAGCCGAGGTACGTGAGGTGGGCCGACGTCCGCGCGTCGCGTGGGTCAGAGCTCGTAGACGGCGCCGGGCCGGGCGATGTCCACCGGTCCGGGGAAGGCCGCCGCCGCGTCCCGCCGGTTCAGCTCGGCGTCCGTCCACGGCGGGATGTGGGTGAGGACGAGTCGGCGGGCGTCGGCCGCGGTGGCGTGCTCGCCGGCCTCGCGGCCGTTGAGGTGGACGGCCCGGTAGGTGTCGCGGCCGTCGAGGTAGGCGGCCTCGCACAGGAAGAGGTCGGTGTCCCGGGCGAGCTCGACGAGTTCGGGGCTCTCGCCGGTGTCGCCGGAGTAGACGAGGCTGCGGCCGGCGTGTTCGAGCCGGAAGGCGAAGGCGTCGACGGGGTGGTTGACCTGGGCGACGCCGATCCGGAACGGGCCGAGGTCGAAGCGGCCGGGGGTGAGGGTGCGGAACTCGAACACCTCCTTCATCCCGGGGTTCTCCGGCATGTCGTAGGCGCGGGCCATCCGGGCGGCGGTGCCGGCCGGGCCGTAGACGGGCATCGGATCCGGACAGCCCTCGGCCCGGTAGTTGCGGGCGACCCAGTAGGCGCACAGGTCGATGCAGTGGTCGGCGTGCAGGTGGCTGAGCAGCACGGCGTCGACGTCGTAGATCGAGACGTACTTCTGCAGGGCGCCGAGCGCGCCGTTGCCGAGGTCGAGCACGACGCGGTAGCCGTCGGCCTCCACCAGGTAGCTGGAGCACGGCGAGTCGGCGGACGGGAAGCTCCCCGAGCACCCCACCACGGTCAGTTTCATCCGAGCCCCTCCGCCCCGACACGTCCTGGCTGCCGCTGGTCATGACAGCGGGCCGGGAATGCCGGCCGGAGGCGCTGCCCTGCGCGTGTTGTCGAGAGTAAGGGCGGAGCGGCACTTTGCCCCCGTCTCCGTGCCGTGCTGTGGCTGGAATCACCAGAACGCCCGGGGCGCCGGGGGCGGGGGCGCCGCGGTGGGGCGTCAGCGGTGGCCGGGGCGCCGGCGGGCCCAGCCGCGGATGGTGTCGGGGTACCACCGGGGGTGCCCGCCCGCGTCGACCAGGTCCGGTTCGGGCAGCAGGCCGTGCCGCCGGTAGGTGCGCACGGTCTCGGGCTGGACGTTGATGTGGCGGGCGATCTCGGTGTACGACCACAGGTCGGTGCTGCGGCTCACGGGTCACCTCCGCTGGTGCGTGGGGGGACGTTCGTGAACAGCCTTTCCGGGCGCCGGGCCGCCCCGGGCCCCGGAGCGGGGACCGTGGTCGAACCGTGACGAACCGGAAGCAGGACGCGGACAAAACCCGGGCGTCGCGGCCGGGGCCGCGGACCGGTCAGGCCCAGAGCTGGCCCTGCAGCGCCTCGACGGCGGCCTCGGTGGACTCGGCGGTGTAGATGCCGGTGGACAGGTACTTCCAGCCACCGTCGGCGACCACGAAGACGATGTCGGCGCGCTCGCCGGCCTGGGCGGCCTTGCGGCCCACCCCGATCGCCGCGTGCAGGATCGCGCCGGTGGAGACGCCGGCGAAGATGCCCTCCTGCTGGAGGAGTTCGCGGGTGCGCCGGACGGCGTCGGCGGAGCCGACCGAGAAGCGGGTGGTGAGCACCTCGGCGTCGTACAGCTCGGGGACGAAGCCCTCGTCGAGGTTGCGCAGGCCGTAGACGAGGTCGTCGTAGCGCGGCTCGGCGGCGACGATCCGCACCCCGGGCACCTTCTCGCGCAGGTAGCGGCCGACGCCCATGAGGGTGCCGGTGGTGCCCAGGCCGGCCACGAAGTGGGTGACGGTGGGCAGGTCGGCGAGGATCTCGGGGCCGGTGCCGGTGTAGTGGGCGCCGGCGTTGTCGGGGTTGCCGTACTGGTAGAGCATGACCCAGTCGGGGTGCTCGGCGGCGATCTCCTTGGCGATCCGCACGGCGGTGTTGGAGCCGCCGGCAGCGGGCGAGGAGATGATCTCGGCGCCCCACATGCGCAGCAGTTCGCGCCGCTCCTCGCTGGTGTTCTCGGGCATCACGCAGACCATCCGGTAGCCCTTGAGCTTGGCCGCCATGGCCAGCGAGATGCCGGTGTTGCCGCTGGTGGGTTCGAGGATGGTGCAGCCGGGGGTGAGCCGGCCGTCGGCCTCGGCGCGCTCGATCATGTGCAGCGCCGGGCGGTCCTTGATGGAGCCGGTGGGGTTGCGGTCCTCCAGCTTGGCCCAGAGGGTGACCAGGCCCTCGCTGTTGCCGGGCACCGCGGCGGACAGCCGGGGCAGGCGGACCAGCGGGGTGTTGCCGACGGCTTCGAGCGGGCTGTCGTAACGCAAGGGGTCCTCCGGCGGGCGGCGGTGGGGTTCGGTACGGACGGCCCGCCCCGTCCCGGGCGGTGCGCGGGACGGGGCGGGCTGGCGGTCAGCGGGCGCCGCCGGCCACGGCGGGCAGGATGGTGACGCTGTCGCCGTCGGCGACGGCGGTGGAGATGCCCTCCAGGAAGCGGACGTCCTCGTCGTTCAGGTAGACGTTGACGAAGCGGCGCAGCTCGCCGCCGTCCAGCAGGCGGGCGGCGATGCCCGGGTGGCGGGCGTCGAGGTCGGTGAAGAGTTCCCCGAGGTTGCTGCCGGTGCCCTCGACGGCCTTGGCGCCGTCGGTGTAGGTGCGGAGGATGGTCGGGATGCGGACCTCGATGGCCATGGGTGCGCTCCTGTGCGAGTCGTGAGGTGGGTGGGCCGCAGCGGGCGCGGCAGGGCGTTGCGGCCCGGGGCGGTGGTCTCCACGGGCGGGCCGGACGGGCGGCTCAGCGCGAGCGCGCCGGCGTACCGGGACAGATCGCGCCGGCGTGCCGGCACAGGTCGATGTGCAGGCGCGCCACGAGGCGGGTGCCCGGGGCCTGAGTGCTCACATCGACGGAACGCATGGGCTCATCGTATAGATTCCCGGGCCCGCTCCTCCATGCCCGTCTCGGGATGCGGATGAGTTCGTCCCTCATGTCGGGACGGGCCCGAAAACGGCAACGGCCCGCCGACCGCTCGCGGGCGGTCGGCGGGCCTCGCCCAGGTGGGTGCGGGTCAGGCCGGATAGGCCTCGACGACCTGGACGTCTTCCTCCGTGATCACGCCGTCCACGATGCGGAACGAGCGGAACTGGTACGGGTCCCCGGCACCGTTTCCCTCGGCGGTCGAGACCAGGACGTAGTGGGCGTTCGGCTCGGAGGCGTAGCTCACGTCGGTGCGGGAGGGGTAGGCCTCGGTGGCGGTGTGCGAGTGGTAGACGATCACCGGCTCCTCGTCCCGGTCGTCCATCTCGCGGTAGAGCTTGAGCAGATCGCCCGAGTCGAACTCGTAGAAGGTGGGCGAGCGGGCGGCGTTGAGCATCGGGATGAACCGCTCGGGGCGGCCGCTGCCCTCCGGCCCGGCGACCACGCCGCAGGCCTCGTCCGGATGGTCGGCGCGGGCGTGGGCGACGATCGCGTCGCGCAGTTCTCGGGTGATGGTCAGCATGGCGCCAGGATAGCCACGCCCCGGCGGTGGACCGCCGGGGCGTCCGAGGCTCGGTCAGCGGGCCCCGGTGCCACCGTCGCCCGGCACGTGCAGGTGGTCGTGGGCGACCGCGTGCACCGCGGTGGGAGTGCGGCGCCGCAGCCCCCGGTAGCCGGCGACCAGCAGCACGGCCCAGACCGGGAAGACGTACAGCGAGATCCGGTTGGACTCGTCCAGGGCGATCAGCACGACCACCATGACCAGGAAGGCGAGCGCGGCCCAGCTGCTCCAGGCGCCGCCGGGGGCCTTGAAGGAGGGCGGCGGCAGGTGGCCGCCCTTCCAGGCCCGGCGGTAGCGGATCTGGCAGATCAGGATCATCGCCCAGGTCCACAGGCCGCAGACGGTGGCGACCGAGGTGATGTACTCGAACGCCTTGGCCGGGACGAGGTAGTTGAGCACCACGCCGAGGCCCATCAGCAGCGCGGAGGCGGTGATCGCGGCGGCCGGGCTGCGGTGGCCGTTGAGCCGGGTGAGCCGCCCGGGGGCCTGGCCGCGCAGGGCGAGGTCGCGCAGCATCCGGCCGGTGGAGTACATGCCGGAGTTGCAGGAGGAGAGCGCGGCGGTGAGCACCACGAAGTTGATGATGCCGGCCGCGGCGGGGATGCCGATCTTGCCGAAGGTGGCGACGAACGGGCTGACGCCGGGCTGGAACTCGGTCCACGGCACCAGCGACAGGATGACGACCAGGGCGCCGATGTAGAACAGCGCGATCCGCCAGGGCAGGGTGTTGATGGCCCGCGGCAGGGTCTTCTTCGGGTTCTCGCTCTCCCCCGCGGTGACGCCGACGAGTTCGACGCCCAGGTAGGCGAACATGACGATCTGCAGGGTCATCACGGTGGCGCCGACGCCCTTGGGGAAGAAGCCGCCGTCCTGCCAGAGGTGGGTGATCGACGCGGTGTCGCCGGCGTCGCTGAACCCGAGGGTGAGCACCCCGATGCCGATCAGGATCACGCCGATGATCGCGGTGACCTTGACCATGGAGAACCAGAACTCGATCTCGCCGAAGATCTTCACCGAGATCAGGTTGGCCCCGTAGAGCAGCACCAGGAAGCAGAGCGCGCAGAGCCACTGCGGGATCCCGGGGGCCCAGAACTTCACGTAGACGGCCGCGGCGGTGGTTTCCGCCATGCCCGTGACAACCCAGAAGAGCCAGTACGTCCAGCCCGTCACGTAGCCGGCGAAGGGGCCGAGGAACTCCCGCGCGTACTCGGCGAAGCTGCCGGCCACCGGGCGGTAGGTGAGCAGTTCGCCGAGCGCCCGCATGATCGCGAAGATCACCACGCCGGCGACCGCGTAGGACAGGATCAGGCTGGGGCCGGACTTCGAGATCGCGGTGCCCGCGCCGAGGAACAGGCCGGTGCCGATGGCGCCGCCGATCGCGATCATCTGGATCTGGCGGCTGCCCAGACCCCGGTGGTAGCCCTCTTCGTCCGGTCGGGCGTCGACGACCTCGTCGTAGAGCTGTTCGGCCATGCTGCACCGTCCTGGATGGGATGTCGCGGGTGGCACTCGCGGGGGTGGGGCAGCAGTCGTACCACGCACGATCCGGATACCGGTGTCCATCTGAGCGATATTTGAGCATGACTCGATAGGTTTTCGCCCGTTTTGGACGGAAAAGCCCCGGCCGCCCGTCCAGCATGCGGACGAGCGGCCGGGGCCCGGCCGAACGGGTGGGAGGCGCCCCCGGGGGGCGCCTCCGGGGCGTCAGTCGGCGACCGCCTCCAGCAGCGACTCCTGCAGGGCGCCGAGCCACAGGTAGGCCATCACCAGCGGCTTGCGGTCGTCGGCGTCCGGCAGGTCGTACAGGCCCTGCTCGTCGTCCTCGGTGACCTCCAGCCGCACGCCCAGGGCCAGCCGCAGGTCGTTGAGCGCGCCCAGCCAGCGCAGGCACGCCGGGGCGTCCAGGCTGACCAGGCCGCCCTCGCCGCCCAGGCCGTCCAGCGCCCGGACGACGTGCAGCGCGTCGTCCCGCTTGCGGGCCCGCAGGTCCAGCTCGGTGTAGCGGCGGAACTCCCCGGAGGCCTCGGCGGACCGCGGGTCGGCCGGCCCGTCCGGATCCCCGTAGGCGTCCGGGAAGAGCCGGGCCAGCGCCGGATCGTCGGGCGCCTCGGTCGGCCCCTCGGCGAACAGCGCCGCCAGCGGGTCGCCGGCCCCGTCCCCGTCGCCGCCCGGTCCGGGGCCGATCAGCTCCAGCATCTGCACTTCCAGCGAGCGCAGGATGGAGGCCTCCAGCTCGTCCAGCGCGAGCACCGCGCCCCCGGCGCCGCCACTCTCGAACAACCCAGCCATCGGTATCGGTCAGCCCGTCCTCGTCGGTTCCAGTGGTCCGCGGCCGCACGGCCACCGGTACGGCCGGTCGTGCGGTCGGGTCGTGCGGTCAGTCGTGCTGCAGGGTCGCCCAGAGGCCGTAGCCGTGCATCGCCTGCACGTCGCGCTCCATCTCCTCGCGCGAGCCGCTGGAGACCACCGCCCGGCCCTTGGTGTGCACCTCCATCATCAGCTTCCGGGCCTTGTCCTTCGGATAGCCGAAGTAGGCCTGGAAGACGTACTGGACGTAACTCATCAGGTTGACCGGATCGTTGTGGACGATGGTGACCCACGGGGTGTCCGGCTCCGTCACCGGTACGCCCTCGACCTCCGGGCGCTCGATCTCCACGGGCGCGACACTCACCGCCGGATCCTCCTGCCGCTCAGTTCGGTTCCCGGGTGGCTCCCACCCGGCCGTCACGTGGCTTCCACGTGCCCCTCCTGCCCCATGCTGCCATCCGGGGGACCGGCGGGCGATTCCGCCCCGGGGGCGCGACGCGCTGGAAGGATCTCCGCGCCGAGAAATCGTCACATTGACGCTAAGGGGTAGTAGCATCATCCGCATGGACGCCACTCCCGTGCCCGCGGCCGGCTCGACCGCGCTGCTCACCGATCGCTACGAGCTCACCATGCTGCAGGCCGCCCTGCGCAGCGGGGCCGCGCACCGCCGCTCCGTCTTCGAGGTGTTCACCCGCCGACTGCCCGCCGGCCGGCGCTACGGCGTGCTGGCCGGCACCGGCCGGGTCCTGGACGCGGTGGAGAACTTCCGCTTCACCTCCGCCCAGCTGGACTGGCTCGCCGCCCAGCGGGTGGTCGACGAGGACACCCTGCGCTTCCTCGCCGACTACCGGTTCACCGGCGACATCCACGGCTACCCCGAGGGCGAGGTCTACTTCCCCGGCTCGCCGCTGCTGACCGTCGAGGGCAGCTTCGCCGAGGCGGTGATCCTGGAGACGGTGATCCTCTCGATCCTCAACTACGACTCGGCGATCGCCGCCGCGGCCTCCCGGATGACGTCCGCGGCCGGCGGGCGCCCGGTGATCGAGATGGGCGCCCGGCGCGCGCACGAGCGGGCCGCCGTCGCCGCCGCCCGCGCCGCGTACGTGGCCGGCTTCGCCGCCACCTCCGACCTGGAGGCCGGCTTCACCTACGGCATCCCGACCACCGGGACCGCCGCGCACGCCTTCACCCTCGTCCACGACAGCGAGCGGGACGCCTTCCGGGCGCAGATCGACTCGATGGGCCGGGGCACCACCCTGCTGGTCGACACCTTCGACCTGCGCGAGGCCGTGCACACCGCCGTCGAGGTGGCCGGCCCCGAGCTGGGCGCCGTCCGGATCGACTCCGGCGACCTCACGCTGCTCGCCCACCGGGTCCGCCGCCAGCTCGACGAGCTCGGCGCCACCGGCACCCGGATCATCGTCACCTCCGACCTCGACGAGTACGCGATCGCCGCGCTGGCCGCCGCCCCGGTGGACGGCTACGGCGTGGGCACCAGCCTGGTCACCGGCAGCGGGCAGCCGACCTGCGCAATGGTCTACAAGCTGGTCGCCCGCGCCGCCGGGCCGGACGGCCCCCTGGTCCCGGTCGCCAAGCGCGCGGCCGGCGGCAAGACCAGCATCGGCGGGCGCAAGTGGGCGGCCCGGCGGCCGGACGCGGACGGCATCGCGGAGGCCGAGGTGGTCGGCACCGGCCCCGTCCCGGACGCCCTGGCGCCGCACCTGGTGCAGGTGCCGCTGATCAAGGCCGGCGAGGTGGTCGGCCGGGAGACGCTGGAGGCCGCGCGCGAGCGGCACGTCCGGGCCCGGGCGGCCCTGCCGCTGTCGGCCACCCAGCTCTCCAAGGGCGACCCGGTGCTGGCGACCGAACTGCACGTGTGACGCCCGGCCCGCGGGCGGCTGCCGGGCGGCCCGGGGGCTCCCGCCGGCGGCCCGGGGACGCTTCGTGGACGCTCCGTGGACGGCGGAAGGTCCGGACCGGGCCCGGGCCTTCCGCCCCCGGATGCCACTGCCTACAGTCGAACGTAGAGTTCCCCCGTACGGACCGTGAGGCCCCCTCACGTCCCCGCCACCAGTCCTCCGCAGGACCCCACCAGACCGAGGAATGCCAGCCATGCACCGGGCACTGATCGTCGTCGACGTGCAGAACGACTTCTGCGAGGGCGGCAGCCTGGCCGTCGCCGGCGGGGCCGAGGTGGCCGCCGCGATCACCGACCTCATCGCCGAGTCCTCGCCCGGCTACCGGCACATCCTCGCCACCCGCGACAACCACATCGACCCGGGCGACCACTTCTCCGACGACCCCGACTACGTGCACAGCTGGCCGGCGCACTGCGTGGCGGGCACCGAGGGGGTCGGCTTCCACCCCAACTTCGCCCCGTCCGTCACCTCCGGCGCGATCGAGGCGGTCTTCGACAAGGGCGCCTACGCGGCGGCGTACAGCGGCTTCGAGGGCGTGGACGAGAACAGCCGCGGGCCGGCCGAGTGGCTGCGCGAGCGGCAGGTCACCGAGGTGGACGTGGTCGGCCTGGCCACCGACCACTGCGTCCGGGCCACCGCGCTGGACGCGGTGCGGGCCGGGTTCACCACCCGGGTGCTGCTCGACCTGACCGCCGGGGTGGCCGCGCCCACCACCGCCGCCGCGCTGGACGAGCTGCGGGCGGCCGGGGTGGAGCTGGTCGGCGCGCCGGTCGTCGGGGGCTGAGCCCCGCTCCGGCGGCCGGCCGGCCGGTCAGTGCTCGGTGACCGTCAGCTCCACCACGTCGGTGCCGCCCTGCCGGAACGCCTCGCGCAGCTCGGCGCCGACCGCGCCCGGATCGTCGGCCAGCCGCGCGGCGCAGACGTACACCACCCGCACCCCCAGGTACTCCATCCGGTGCCGGCCGCCGCGCACCCAGGCCGCCTCGGCCTCGCCGAGGCAGCGCGCCTCCGAGTCGACCTCGACCGCGACGCCCGCCTCCGGCCAGTAGAGGTCCGGGACGGCGACGTACGTGCCGCCGCGCATCCGCAGCTCCGGGCCGGTCAGCGGGGCGGGCAGCAGCCACTCGTCGGCCAGCTCGCCGACGAGCACCAGCACCCGGTCCCGCTCGGCGGCCAGCAGACCGTCCAGCACCGCCCGCACCAGGGGGTCGGCGACCAGCCCGCACTCGGCCAGCTCGGCGGCCAGCTCGTGCACCGGGCAGCGCAGCTCGGGCCGGCGCACGGCCTCGTGGAGCACCTCCCGGACCGGCACCGGCCGGCCCGCTCCCCCGCCGGCCCGCTCGCCGGACATCCACTCGCCCAGCGCGTCGGCGACCGCCCGGGCCACCGGGGCGCAGGCCAGCCCGTGCACCGAGCGCGCCACCAACTCCCGCCCGGTGCGCCGGATCCGCACCTCACCGGCGTCCTTCAGCCGCCGCTGGCGGGGCACCAGCACGTCCACCCCGGTGAGGGCGGGCAGCCGGGGCACGGCCGCGAAGCCGTACAGCGCGAGCGCGGCGGCGCCGGTGATCGCCGCCCCCTCGCGGCGCCCCTCCTCCCGGCCGTTCTGCGCCGCGTACAGCAGCGCCGCCCACATCCGCTGCTCCGGCGAGGGGTCACCGGACTGCAGCAGGTAGACCCGGGGCAGCAGCCGCCGCCAGGGGCCGCCGCGGCGGCAGTGCTCGCTGATGATCCGGGCCGGCACACCCCGGGCGCGCAGCTGGCCGGCGGTGAGGACGTTCTGCTGACGGCGCGCCAGTTCCTCCAGGGACGGCGGCGGCATGGGAATCCGGTAGTTCATGCCGACACCATCCCCAACGCCAGGGAGCGAGTTCCGGCCGCCTGACGCACTGTTACTCAACCGTCGCGAAACCGGGATCAGGCTGCACTAAAGTCCTCATACCCTCACCCATTCGGAGGAATGGGTGATCATCTGGTTGTCATACTCGATCATCATCGATCAGCCACCAGGCCGTCTGACCCTGCGTGATCAAGCACATACGGCGAAGTCACCTCCGGGCGTCACTCCAGCCCGCCGGATTGCCTACCCTTAGTACATGTCACGTGACGAGACCGCCGGCCTCCGCGCGGCCCAGCTCCGGCTCGGACGCCTGCCCGGATACGTCCGCCGGCCGGACCCGGCCCGCCGCAGCGGCGCACAGGGCCATACCTACAAGAAGGGTTGGGAGGTCCGCTTCACCGCGCGCAGCGAAGCGGAGATAGCGGAGATCCGCGACCTCGTGGTCGCCGCCGGATTCGCCCCCGCCCGCCCCTTCTTCAAGGGCCACCAACTGATCCAGCCCGTCTACGGGATGGCAGCTGTCCAGGCCTACCTGGCGGCTAGACAGGCGGCCGAGGAACACGCGGCGCGCACCGCCGACGGGCGGGCCCGGCGGGGCGCCGGAGCCGCCCGGCTGCGGGCCGCCGCCAAGACCGCGCGCGAGGCCGTCCACGAAGCCGCCCAGGAAGCCGTCGACGAGGTGGCGCACGACGCGGCCCACGAGGAACAGGAGGCCCAACAGGCCCAGCAGACCCACGAGATCGAGCAGACCCAGCAGGCCCGGCCGGACGCCGGACGCACGGACGTGGAGCACGCGACCGCGGAGCACGGAGCCGCGGACGCCCGGGGCCGGGAGCACGAGCGGGAGCGACTGACCGCCGCCACGGAAGCGGCCGGGACCGCAGGGGCCGCGGCTGCGGCGGCCGCGCGGCTCGCCCGCCGCCGGGCGGTCGAGGCGTTCCCCGCCCAGCTCGCCCGGGGCGCCGCACCGGACGACCGCGTCGGCTCGGCCGAGGGCCGCCGCAGCAGCACCTGACCGTTCGTCAACTTCTAACTCGTACACGGCGATCCACCGTCGAAGGGCCGGGCACGCGGGATGCGTGCGACGGGGCCGGCCCATCACCCCGCCCCCGCCCGGGGCCACCGGGGCCAGGCCCGTGCGCGGCATCGCCGCAGCCCGGAGCGGTCCGACACGACCCGGCCGGCGCGTGAACGGTGGTGCGCCCGGTGGTGCGGGTGCGGCTTCGCGCCGCAGACGTGGACGAGAGCCTCCGGACCGCCTACGGTGGCACATCACACCCTCTGCGATGTCGCACCGACCGGCCGCCGCCACCGGCCGCTCCACCCCGCTGACCGGCCACGACGCTCCGCACCCACGCCTCTGACACCACTGCGCACCACTCCCCGCCCGTCCGCCACCGCCGCACCGCCCGCCGGTCCCCACCCGGCCACCGCCGGAACCGGCCGCGCGGCGGCGCCTTCCGGGCAATCCAGTCGATTGGTAACCGAGCGCACCGAGCGCCTACCGTAGAGTGAGCACAGATGATCGACCGTCAGAAGCCCATCTCACTTGCCGAGAAGCCGAGATGACCCAACGTCATGACAGCACCGCCGAGCCGCCCCAGGGGCCCGGCGAACCCGCCGTACCGCTGGAGTTCGCGGCGTTCTGCGAGCTGCACCGGCCGCGGTACCTCAGCTATGCCCGGGTCTGGCTGCCCGACCCGGACCGCGCGGCCGGCGCCGTCCAACAGGCCTTCGCCGAAATCGCCGTCCAGTGGCGCGAGTTGCTGGGGAGTTCCAACCCCACCGCGCACGCCTGGCAGATCCTGCGCGACACCGTCGGCGACCACACCCGGCGGAGCGGCCGACCCTCCGACCGCCCCGACGCCGAGGAGCCCGTCCAGGAACGCGCCGCGGACCGTCCGGCGGACCGCCCCGGCCGGCCCGCCGACGACGACCTCGCCATCCTGCACTACGTCGTCGGCCTCGCCGCGCCGGAGATCGCGGACGTCATCGGCACCGACACCGCCAGCGTGGCCGGCCGACTCCGCCGCACCATGCTCCGCGAGGCCTCCGGCTGGTGAGACCCGGAGCGGGACGACCGTGAGCCGGAACCACCCTCGCCGGCTCCGTCGCCGCCGCTCGGGCCCGCCCCTCCCGGGCCCGCCCGGGGCCGCCTGAGGCCCGCGGTCAGGCCCGCTCGGGCCCACGGGTCAGGCCCGCTCAGACCCGCTCAGACCCGCTCGCCCGTGACGTCGTACAGGTGGTGGACCGGATCGTGGATCAGGTAGCGGGAGAACGACTCCACCGTGAAGCGCGCCCCGTCGCTGCGGTTGCCGGTACGCCCCCACTGCGCGCCCGTCACCCCCTCGAACGCCGCCGCCAGCACCTCCGCGGCCCGCGCCAGTTCCTCCGCCACCGCCTCCGGCCGCTGCTCGCCGTACCGCTCGGCGACGGCCGTCTCGTCCTGGTCCCAGTTGGCGAACAGCGGGTCGTCCCGGTCCAGCATCAGGTTCAGCCGGACGTGGAACAGCCGGAAGACGTCCCGGACGTGGCACGCGTACTCGAGGTCCGACCAGGTCTCCGGACGCGGACGGCGGCGCAGCGCCTCCGGCTCACCGGCCAGCACCCCCGCCCAGCCCGCCGCGTTGGCCCGGATCATCCCGGCCACCTGCCCCCGGCCGACCGCGCCGGCGTCCAGCCCGCAGTCCGGGCAGGGGCGCTCCAGCACCCACGTCCAGTCCTTGGTGTCGGGCACGATCGCGTCGTCGCCGGTCAGGCCGCCGCTGTCCTCGGAAGTGGTCATGTCCCCAGGATGGCCGCGCCCTGACCGCCCCCACCAGCGGCGTCAGCGCCAGCGGTCGCCGAAATCCTGCCAGCCCCGCCGCCCTCCGCGGCCTCATCGGCCTCGGCGGCCTCCCGGGCGGCGAGCAGTTCGGACAGGTTGGCGCGGCTCCAGTCGCAGACCGCGTCCATCGGCCCCAGCAGCGTCCGACCGAGCGGCGTCAACGCGTACTCGACCCGAGGCGGGTTCTCCGCGTACTCCGTCCGGCTGACAACGCCGTCGTACTCCATTGACCGCAGCGACTCGGCCAGCACCTTCGCCGTGATCCCCACCAGCGGCACCCGCAGCTCCGAGAACCGGCGCGGGCCACCCTCCAGGCAGCGCACGATCTTCCACGCCCACTTCCGGCTGCCCAGCACGGGAACCCGCTGCACCGGGCAGTCCGGGTCGAAGAAGTCCGGCGGCAACGGTGCGGGCACGGTCCGAGTCATGCCCCGAAGGTAACCGAACGGGTGTGCCCGCCGGTACCGTTGAAGTAACCGGCACCCCCCGTTCTACCGTCACGGCGTCGGCGGGCGGCGATCAGCGCCCCGCCCGGACGGACGGAGACCGCCGTGAACCCCACCACCGATGTCATCGTGTTCGGCGCCGGCGGCCAGGTCGGCCGCGCCGTGGTCGCCGAGGCCCGCCGGCGCGGACTGACCGTCACCGCCGCCGTCCGCACCCCCGGACGGCACGCCGATCTGGCCGACCCCGGGGTCACCCTCACCGCCTGCGACGTCACCGACCCCGACGCCGTCGCCGACGCCGCCCGTGGCCACGCCGGCGCCGTCAGCACCGTCTACACCCCCGACGTCCCCTCCCTCGACTTCTACCCCGCCGCCACCCGCGCCCTGGTCACCGGCCTCGGCACCGCGGGCGTGCGCCGGCTCGTCCACGTCGGCATCGCCACCACCCTGGAGACCGCCCCCGGCGTCGCCCTCCACGACGACCCCGGCTTCCCCGCGGCCCACCGCGCCTTCTCCCTCGGCCACGCCGCCGCCCTCGACCTGCTCCGGGACTCCCCCACCACCCTCGACTGGGTCGTCGTCACCCCGCCCCTGGACCTCGACCGCACCGCCCCCGGCACCGGCCGCTACCGGACCGGCGGCCCGCAGGTCCTCGGCGAGCGGATCGCCCAGGCCGACCTCGCCGCCGCCGTCACCGACCAGCTCACCGGCCCGGACTTGCGCCACCGCGAGCAGATCGCCGTCGCCGAGTGACACATCGGCGGTGAACCTCCGGGCAGGCGAATTCACTGGCGGAGCGGAGCGTTCCGGTCCACCCTGGCCACCATGCCGACCTTCGACCCCGGCGCGCTCGCGCACAAGCCGACCCTGCCCGGAGCCACCGTCACCCTCGTCCCGCTGAGCGCCCGGCACACCGACCCGATGTGGCGGTTCACCGCCGACGAGGAGACCAACCGCCTCACCGGCACCCGCCGGGCCTTCACCCACGACGAGATCCGCGACTGGTGCACCACCCGCCCCGACCGGCCCGACCGGCTCGACCTCGCCGTCGAGGACCGCGCCACCGGCCGCTTCCTCGGCGAACTCGCGCTCAACGACCTCGACCCCGACAGCGCCTCGGCCGGCTACCGGATCGCCCTCACCCCCGACAGCACCGGCCGCGGCGTCGGCACCGAGGCCACCCTGCTGCTCCTGCGCCACGCCTTCGCGACCGTCCGCCTCCACCGCGTCCACCTGGAGGTCTTCGCCTACAACCCGCGCGCCGCCCGCGCCTACGAGAAGGCCGGCTTCCAGCACGAGGGCCGCGCCCGCCAGGCCCACCACTGGGCCGGCGAGTACCACGACGTCCTGCGGATGGCCGCCCTACGCCCCGAGTGGCTCGCCGCTCACCCCTGATACGGCGGCCACTGCTGCGGCGGCGGATACCCCTGGTACGCCGCCGCAGCGGCGGCAGCCTCCCGCTCCCGCCGGCGACGCCCGCGCACCACCAGCAGCACCGTCACCACGACCCCCAGCAGCACCACTCCCGCGAGCCCGGCCGTGCCCAGCAGCACCCACTTCACGCCGCTGTTCTCCTGGTTCGCCGGCACCGTCACCGGCGGCGGCGACTGCCACTCCTCCTCGGCCGGCGGCACCGTCGGAGCAGCCTGTGCCTCCGCCCGTCCGGCCAGCGGATTGTCCCGCGGCCCCCCGTCCACCGCCGGGTTCGCCTCCAACGCCTTCGCCGGCGACAGCACCCCGTACCCGTACCGCGCATTCGGCACCGCCGAGCCGTCGGCGGGCGGTGTGGCGCTCTTGATCATCCGGTTGATGACCTGCCCTGCGGAGAGCTCCGGGTACTTCGCCCGGATCAGCGCGGCAGTGGCGGAGACGTAGGCGGTGGCGGCCGAGGTGCCATTGCCCATGCCATGCGCGCTCGTCGACTTGGCGATCGCATGGGGAACCTCCGCACCCGGCGCCACCAGGGTGGTCTCGGGGCCGAAACTCGACTTGCTCCAGATCAGCCCGCTCCGGTCCACCGCGCCGACCGCCACGACCCCGGGAAAGGCCGCCGGGTAATCCACGGTCCCCTGCTTGTCACCGTCGTTTCCCGTGCTCGCTACCAGAACCACGTCCTTGTCGAGCGCGTATTTGACCGCCGCGCGCTCCTCGGGGTCGGCTCCGGAGGGTCCACCGATCGACATGTTGACGACCTTCGCACCGTGATCGACGGCGTAGCGGATAGCTCTGGCGATGTCCGACTGTGGCAGGAGTGATTGCTCCAGCATGACCCGGATCGGAAGGATCTTGGCCTTCGGGGCCAGGCCCATGATGCCGGCGCCGGCTCCATGACCATGACCGGCGATGAGGCTTGCCATGCCAGTGCCATGGCCGCCCGCGTCCTCCGTACCGTCGGTATTTTGTCCGGTGAAATCCGCCCCGGTCAGCACCTGCCCCGCCAAGTCCTGATGGTCCTTCAGCACACCACTGTCAATGACGGCGACTGTGACGCCCTCCCCCTGGGAGACCGGCCAAATCGCCGACTCCGCCCGGTACGTCGTGAGCGGCCACTGCGCATCGCGCACATTGTCGGCGTGGGCAGGCCCCGCGACCACGGTCGCCAACAGTCCGCCCGCCAGCAGCATCGCCGCGCCGCGACCCAGACGCCAGCTCCTCAAGTCCCGCCACCCCACTCAGCGCAGAGGTTGCCCTGTGGCTGCAGCGGCCACAGGGCAACCGATCGATCGGCCCGGGCCCGAAGGCCGGACGTCATTCCACCACGTTCGGATTGACCGGGTCGTCCGACATCCAGGTCTCCTCGTCCTCGACGAGGTAGTCAGGACGACGCCTCCTCTTCGCGTCGTCCTTCCTGCCCCGCTCGGCGCCGCCGGGCGGCACCATGGGCGCCTGCGTCAGCGAGCTGCCCGCACCCGCTCCGGCCTCCGGCCGGATCCTCCCGCGCGCTCCCACGCCTGAGCCGCCCTCGGTGAAGGCCTGCTTGCCGCTGCCGCTCTTGCCGGAGTGGTCCCCCACACCGACGACCGTGCCGCCGGATCGACCAGCAGTGCCCTCGACGGCTCCCCTGCCCCGGGCCGAACCCGCGCCGCCCGTGCTCCCGCCGCCGATCACACCCGGCATGCCTTCGGCGCCGAAGATCGCACCACTGCGTCCGGTTCCGGTCCGACCCGGTGCCCCTTCACGGCCACCACGCACGGCCTCGGGACCAGCCTGCCGGTTCTGCTCGGGGACCGGCCCCTGCCCCTGCCTTACGGCAGAGCCGAAGGACTGCGGGATCCCACTCGGGTGGGGCGACCCTCCCCCGTGGCCACCCTGCGGCGCGACGTGCTGTGCGGCGGGCTGTGTGACAGCACTGTGGGGCAGGGGCTGGCTTCCACCGCTCCCCGGCGAACCGAGGATCGACGTGCCGCTCCCCCCGGACGGCGGCTGGCCACCGGACACCGCCGGCGCCGGCGCCGGCAGGGCGCCTGTACCGTCCACGACAGTCCCGGCGCCGAATTTCGCCGGCGTGGCTTTGGACGACGGCGTAGCAACCCCTCCCTTGACGCCAGGGTCGGAGGGAGCCGGTGGTGTCTTCGAGAACGACGGGCTTGTCCCCTGCGGGTTCGACGGCACAGCGCCGCCGGTCCGAGGACCCGCTACCGCTCCCTCGCGCGAGCGGACCACGGGCGCCGCCCCCACACCGGCGTTTCCGATACTGGCGCCGCTGAGGAAGCCGCCCACGGCCGCGTAGCCGGTCGCGCCTGCGTCGTCCTCCGGGAGATCCGAGTAGTCGATCTTTCCGCCCCCCTTGCCCGGCGGAGGCGGAGGCGGCGGGGGCTTCAGCATCGGGGTGGCCGTGCGGTAGTGCATGGCGAGCGTCTGCAGGACGGTGGCGGCCTCGGCCTTCTTCTGGCTGGCGACGGCGGTGCGGGAGTCCTCGTCGTCGGCGCCGAAGAGGGAGGAGACGGTGTCGCCGACGCCGTCCTTGAACTGCTCCCAGCCGCTGGGTTCCTCGGGCATCTCGCGCTTGGCCTTGTCGATGGCCTCGGAGATCGCCTTGAGCGTGATCGCCGCGTCGTTGGCGTAGGACGCGGTGGTGTTGATGGTGGTGGCGAGCTGGAGCATGCGGGCGTGGAAGGCGTCGCTGGTGCTGCCTTCCCAGGAGGTGGCGGCCTCGGTGCTGGCGCGGGTGAGGGTCGCGCGGATGGCCTTGAGGGTGTCGGCGGCGCGGCGCCAGGGGTCGGCGGCGGACATCACCTCGCCGGGGTTGAGGGCCTGGACCATCCGGCGGAGTTCGGCGTGGCTGTACTTGCTGAAGTCGGTGTAGCTCACCGGACGCCCTTCCCGTCGTCGTGCTGGGCCGGGGCGGTGGTCCACGCGTAGGCGGCGGTACTGGTGGCGGAGGGGTTGGCCACGGACCAGCCGTCGTCGCCGAGTTTCAGCTTCTTCTTGGTCCGGTGCTCCTGTTCCTCGTAGTTGGTGGCGGTCAGTTCGGCCTTCTTCTGGGCCTCGTCGACGGCTTCCTGGAGCTGGTTGAGGACGTCGCGCAGGCCGTCGCGCATGGTCTGGTAGCGGCCGTGCAGCTCGGTGGCCTCCGCGAAGGTGCCGAGCGCGGTGGAGCCGATGCCGCTGCGGCCGTGTGTCGCGGTGCCGTCGGCATGGCGCTGGAACTCGTGGAGCAGCAGCCGTACTTGGGCCGCGAAGGCGCGCAGCTGCTCGACCTCGACGCGGTAGCCGCGTCCCGCCCCGCCGGTCGATCCCGTTCCGTTCCCCGTTGCCACGTGCGGCGCCTCCCCCGTGCGTCCGGCCGGTGTGTCGTTGACGGTTCTGGTGAGTGAGTCATGTCTAACACACAGGCCGCCTCTGGTGGACCGTCAGTTCACGTCCGGTGTCCGGCTCGCCGCGGCGAGGGCGCGGCGGCAGAGCGAGTCGGCGTGCCGGGTGGTCTCGGGGAGGCGGTAGCGGGGGCTGAGCGCGAGGGTGGTCTCGACGGCCTCGGCGAGGCCGATGCGGTGGCCGACGGAGACGAACACGGGTTTGACGCCGGGCCTGGTGCGCAGGGCGCGGCCGACCTCCTCGCCGGTGGCCGGGTCGGTGAGCGGGGTCGAGTCGCCGCGGGCGGGGCCGGGGTCGCGGTGGTCGAAGGTGAACGGGGTCTTGGCGACGCCGAGGGTGCGCAGGCCGGTGAGGACGCCGAGGTGGCTGGCGAGGCCGAGGCGGCGCGGGTGGGCGAGGCCGTAGCCGTCGCAGACGACGGTGCCGGGGCGGCGGGTGAGGGCGGCGAGGGCGTCGAGGACGGCGGGGAGCTCACGGAAGGCGAGCAGGCCGGGGATGTAGGGGAAGGCGATGGTTCCGGTGGCGGTGGCCTCCTCGACGACGGCGAGGGTGGCGCGGTCGAGGACCACGGCCGCCGCGACGACGAGGTCGCGGGCGTCGTCGTAGGCGACGTCGACACCGGCGATCAGCCGGTCGTCACCGGAGCCGTCCAGGCCGTCCGCCCCGGCCGGGAGGACGAGCGGGCGCAGGCGTTCCTGTTCGGCGAGCGCCTCGGCCTCGGTGGTGGGCCAGTCGGCAGGGATGGGCACGGCGGTTCCCCCTGGTGCGGTGCGGTGCGCGGAGCGGTGGCTCGGTCGGGCCCACCGTACCGAGCGGGGCCGACGGCCCCGGGGGCGAGTCCGTGAGCCCGCACGCCCTCCGCGCGCCCCGTACGCGGCCGACCGGCGCGCGGAGGCACCGCACGCCGGTCGGCGAAGGCGAGGGCGGCCCCGGCCGCGCCGACGGCTCAGGCGGTGGAGACCACCACGGTCTTCGCGGCCTTGTCGTGGATGCACTGGCGGTAGGGCTTGTCGAAGACGCCGAACAGGCCGTCGACAAGCCACCAGAGCGCGGCGCAGCAGAGCACGGCGGGCAGGATGAAGACCGCCGCCCTGGTCCAGGCGGCCGACTGGGTCGGGGAGTTGCCGTCGACGAGCATGGCGACCCGGACCTTCATGGCCTTCTTGCCGAGGGTCTGCCCGTCCCGGCTGAGCATCAGACCCTCGTAGACGAAGTAGATCGCGCAGGCGACCCAGAAGGCGCCGGCCGAGGCGGAGCGGTCGGCGTGGCCGGCGAACGGCAGGACCAGGAGGAGGGCGACGGCCTGCACCAGGACGTAGTCGATCAGCCGGGCGAGGATCCGGTTGGGCCAGCTGCCGAGCGGGGGCATCCCGGGGACGGGGCCGGGACCGGGTCCGGGCGCCCCGTACCCGGCGGGACCGTAGCCGGGCGGGGGCTGGTCGTACGGCGACTGCCCGTAGGGGTTCTGCCCGTAGGGCGGGCCTGCGGGAGCGCCGCCGTAGGTGCCGCCGTACGCACCGGGGCCGCCGCTCGGCGGCGGGCCGTCCGGGGGCGGGGTGCCGTACGGGTCCGACGGCGTACCTTCCGGCGTGCCGCCGCCCGACTGCGGGGGCTGCTTGCCGAAGGAGGGCTTGCCGCCCCCCTCCGGCTCGGGGCCTGAGGGGTCGTAGGTGCTCATGCCCCGAGTAGAACATCACGCATTGTATGAATTTGGGATATTGACACCGTTTTGTCCGACAAGACCACGCAGGCGGGAGGCCGGTGGAGCCTCAGCGCCGGACGACCCGGGTACGGGCCGCCCGGTCGTGCCAGCCACGCCGGGCCGGCCGGTCGAACAGCGGCCAGAACAGGCCGGCCACCAGCAGCATCGAGACCTGCCGGACCAGCCAGCGGACCAGGGAGCGGCCGAGCCCGGGACGGGCCGGGGCGGCGGCCCCCGGCGTGCGGGCCACCGCGATCACCCGGATCCGGGCGAGCCGCTTGCCGAAGGTCTGGCCGGTGCCGGCGGTCGGCAGGACCTCGTAGAGCAGGCCGACGAAGAGCAGGATGCCGAGCAGGACGGCGGCCTTGCCGAGCACCGTGCCGTCGACCAGCCAGACGTCGACCTGGCGGTGCGCGAGCCGGCTGGCCATCCGGGCCCGGTCCAGCTTGCGCTGGAGGTGGGCCTCGACCGAGCGGCCGAGCGGGACGCCCGCGGCGACGGCGACCACGGCCAGCACGGCGGTGTCGACCAGCCGGGCGACCAGGCGGCGGCCGAGCCCGGCGGGACGTGGCGCCGCCGCCCCGGCACGGCGGCGCGGGGCGGGGGACGGAGACGGGGACGACCGGACCGGGGCGGCGGGACGGACGGCCGAGGGCGCGGACGGGGCGGGTCCGGCCTTCTCCACGGCCTTCTCCACGGCCTCCTGCACGGCCTCCGCCACCACGAGCGGCGGATCGGCCGCCACCGGGCTCGGCCCCGGCACCGGTGCCGGGGCCGCGGCGGGAACGGGCGACGGATCGGCCTGCTCGGCAACGCCCGCCCGCTCCGGGACGGGCGGCACCTCAACAGGGGACACCTCCACAGGCGGCGCTTCGACGAACGGCTCCTCCACCGCCTCCGGCAACACCCCCCAGGACACCCAGCGCGACGCGCCGCCCGCCTCCATCGGCCCGTGCTGCGCCCGGTGATCCGGCTGCCACCCGGCCGGCTCCGACCCCGTCCCGGCCCCCACCTCCACCTCCGGCTCCGGCTCCGGCTCCGGCTCCGGCTCCGCGACGGGCGCCCGCTCCCCGCCGCGACGGAACACCGGCCCGTTCTCCGGCACCACGAAGGTGAACGACGCCCCGCCCCCCGTCTGGTCCAGGTACACCGGCCCGCTGTCCCCGCCGGACGACGGCCGCCGCACCTCCCCCGCGACACCCCTCTCGGACTCCCCCGCCGGTTCGGCGGCCACCGGCGGCGGCACGTACCGCCCCGTCCCGGCCCGGCCAGCCGCCGCCGGCCCCGGCGGACGGGTCGCGTACCGGGGCGGTTCGAGCACCTCGCCCTCGGCCGGGGCGGGCCGGCTGGTGCCGGGCACCCAGGCGGAGCCGCCCCAGTAGCGGACGAAACCGGGGATGGAGGGGTCGGGGTAGTAGCCCGGCGCGGGGCCGGCGGCCGTGTCCGTGCTGCCGCCGGCGAGGGGCCGGTCCGTCATGGGGGCTCGCTTTCCTGGCAGGCCGATGCGGCTCGCCCGGCGAGGGGGTGCGCGACGGTGGCACGGGCGACCCGGGTGGCTCCGCCGTCGGCGCGAGGGGTGCCGCCGAGGAGGCGGACAGTTGCCGGGCAGTCACAAAGGGTAGTGCCTCGGCGGGCGGGCGGAGCGAAGTTGGCCATTCAGCGGACAGGCCGGGGCCGCCCACGGTAAG
This sequence comes from Kitasatospora sp. NPDC004723, assembly GCF_040609255.1. Classification (NCBI taxonomy): domain Bacteria; kingdom Bacillati; phylum Actinomycetota; class Actinomycetes; order Kitasatosporales; family Streptomycetaceae; genus Kitasatospora; species Kitasatospora sp. NPDC004723. The sequence goes on from NZ_JBEXJT010000035.1 coordinate 68,470, forward strand.
GAAGACGGCGCGCACGCCCGACCGCGCGCCCACCGTCCAGCGTTCACCACTCCCCACACCACCGCCGACGGATCTCCGCGAAAAAATCCCGAGAAAACCCGGAAACCCGTGTAAGAGCGCTCCCGGGCCGCGCTCTCCAAGGTCACAGGGCCCGGACACGGGCGCCAACCGCAGGCAGAGAGGAACCCGATCATGGAGCGCCCGACGAGCGTGGTCGAACACGAGCTGGAGCTCAACCTGGTGCTCTCCCCCGAGCACAGCGTCCCCGTCCCGGCCCGGCTGTCCTACGGCAGCCACGACCCCTACGCCGTGCACATCACCTTCCACCTGGACACCGGCTCGCCGGTGACCTGGGTGTTCGCCCGCGAGCTGCTGGTGGAGGGCACCTTCCGGCCCTGCGGCCAGGGTGACGTGCGGATCTGGCCGACCCTCCCCCAGCCTTCGGCCGGGGGGACCCCCACGGGCCGGCGCAGCGTGCTCTGTCTGGCGCTGAGCTCGCCGGCCGGGGACGCGCTGCTGGAGGCGCCGCTGCCGGCGGTGGCCGCCTGGCTGGAGCGGGCGCACCGGCTGGTGCCCCCGGGCAGCGAGATGGCCGCGCTGGACATGGACGGCTCGCTGGCCGCGCTGCTCGCGTGAGGCCCGCGAGCGGCACCGGGCGAGCGGGGCAAGCGGGGCACGCGAGCCGCCCCGGCCACGGCGGACCGGCCGACTCAGCGGGCCGCGGGGGCCTGCTGACGCTCGCGCGCGGAGTCCGGCCGTTCGCCGTCGCGCTGCCCGGGCAGCGCCGCCGCCGGCGCACCGGCCGCCAGGCGCCGGGCGCGCACGCGTAGCGCGGCGGCCAGCAGGAAGGCGATCCCGACGAGCGGATAGACCGAGGTCGGGATCTGGCGGAGCGGCGACAGCTCCAGCACCTTCGCGCCCTGCGGCTTGGCGAGCCACATCGCGAAGGACAGGAAGGCGACCAGCGTGGCCCCGAAGGCGGCCCGCCAGCGGATCTTCCGGACGGCGGCCGGACGGGCCCGTTCGACCGCCGCCTCGCAGGCGAGCAGCACGAGCAGCGGCACACACCAGACCCAGTGGTGGGTCCAGCTGATCGGCGAGATCAGCACGGCGGTGACGGCGGCGCAGCAGACGCCCCAGGCCTCGGAGCGCGACAGCCAGCGCGAGCTGCGGGCGGCCCAGACGGCGACGCCGAGGCCGGCCACCGCGACGACGACGGCGGCCAGGGTGGCGGCGGTGCCGGGGTCGGCGGTGTGCAGCAGCCGGGCGACGGCGCCGCTGAGTGCCTGGTTGTCGACGATCTCGGTCTTGCCGACCCGGGAGGAGTCGTAGAGGTACTTGGTCCAGAAGCCCCAGGTGGCGTCCGGCAGGACGAGCGCGCCGAGCAGGAAGGTGCCGAGGAAGGTCGCGCCGGCCACGATGGCGGCCCGGACGCGGCCGGTGAGCAGCAGGTAGACCGCGAACAGGCCGGGGGTGAGCTTGATGCCGGCGGCGATGCCGATCGCGACACCCTTGCTGCGGCGCCCGTCGGGGCGGGTGAGGTCCCAGAGGATGAGGCAGGCCAGGGCGAGGTTGATCTGGCCGTAGCGCAGCGTGGTGTAGACGGGTTCGAGCCAGACGCCGAGGCCGGTGACCAGGATCACGCCGATCGCCCGCAGGTCCCGGCGCGGCCAGCCGACCAGCTTGAACGACAGGTGGGTGAGCAGCGCGAGCAGTCCGAGGTTGCAGAGCGTGACCGCGACCCGCAGGAACGGGATCGGGAACCAGGTCGTCGGCACGAACAGCATCGCGGCGAACGGCGGGTAGGTGGCGGGCAGGTCCCACTGCGTGACGCGCAGTCCGTAGAGGTCCTCGCCGTTGGCGACGGCGGCGCCCTCGGCCCGGTAGACGATCATGTCCACCATCGAGGTGTGCGCGAAGTGCCGGACCACCGCGTAGCCGAGCAGGGAGAACAACGCGACCGCGGAGGCGGCCAGCAGCGGCCGGCGCGGGGCCTCGCGCAGGGCGCGCAGGGGGGCGCCGAGGGCGGTGCGCAGCCGGTCCGACGGAGGGGCGGGCGCCCGGTCCGGTGCGGTGGGCACCGCGCCGCGCTCGTCTTGCACCGCTGTCACTCTTCGCTCCGTCCGCCGTCGGCCAACCAGCGACGATACCCGATGCCCTGCGGCCGGTCCGGATCGCGTCGATCACGGAGAGTGATGGGCCGGGAGATGGTGCCGGCCGGCCGTGCCCCGCTGCGGTCAGGGCACGGACGGCCGGAGTCGGGGGAGGCGGGTCAGCCGGTGTAGGCGCCGAGGGCCCGGGTGAACTCCAGCGGCTGCTGGACGATCGAGCTGCAGCTGGCGTCGGCGTACGCCTTGGCGCCGCCCTCGCAGGCCTTGTCGCGGGTGCCGGACCACATCGACAGCCAGGCCAGGTGCTTGCTCTTGGCGAAGTCCGCGAGCTGCTTGGCGTCGGCGACGGTGAAGACCTCGCTGGCGACGTCGTTGACGCCGATCATCGGGGTGACCGCGACCTTGCGCCAGGCGGTCGCGTCGTCGAGGCCGAGCACGCTCTTCACCTGGGCCTGGGTGGCGGTGGCCGCGGCGATGGCGTACTTGCCCATCTGGCCCTGCGGGTTGGGGGCGACGCCGTCACCGAAGTCCATCGCCATGACGTTGACCGCGCTGATCGCCACACCGTTGTTCTTGGCGTCGGCGATCAGGTTGACGCCCTCCTGGGTCAGGCCGGAGGGGAGCACGGGGAGGGTGAAGGAGACCTCCAGGGCCCTGCCCTTGACGGCGGCGTTCTTCTGGAGCTGGACGATGGCCTGGGCGCGGCGGGTGTTGGCGGCCGCGTTGGCGATCGCGCCGCCCTCGACGTCGAAGTCGATCCTGGTGAGGCCGTAGGCGTCCACGGTCTTCTGGTAGAGGGCGGTGAGGTCGGCGACCGAGGAGCAGGCGAGGGCCGGCTCGCTGCCGTTGGCGCCGCCGAAGGAGACCCGGACGTCGCCGCCGATCGCGCGCAGGGCGCCGATCTGGGCGGCCACCGCGTCGGCGGCGAGGTCGCTCACGCCGCCCCACTTCGGGGTGCAGCCGCCGCCGGAGACGACGAAGGCCAGGTTGAAGTCCTTGACGCCGCCGGCCTTGGCGGTGGCGACCAGGTCGTAGGGCGGGTAGAGCGAGGTGTCGACGAACGGGCTGAAGCCGGCGCCGCCGGCCGGGGCGGGGGTGCCGGTCGCGGTCGCGGTGGGCGCCGGGGTGGTGGGGGCCGGGGTGGTGGGCACGGCCGTGGTGGTGGCGGTCGCGGTGGCCGTCGGGGCCGGGGTGGTGGGCCGGGTGGTCGCCGTGGCGCTCGGGCCGGGTGTCCCGGTGGTCGGAGCGCCAGTGGCGGTGGCGCTCGCCGTGGCGGTCGGGGTCGCGGTGGCCGTGGCGGACGCCGTGGCCGAGGCGGAGGCGGACGGGGAGGCCGTCGCGGTGGTGGTCGGCCGGCCGGACGGGGTGGCCGCGCTGCCGTCCCCCGGCTTGCAGGCGCTCTGGTTGATCAGGCAGTTGCCCGGCTCGGTCTGCGCGGCGCCGGCGCCCTGGGCGACAAAGCCGACCACGATGCTCCTGCCCGGCTCCAGCCGCTTGCTCCACGCCTCCGGCCGGACCGTGACGTGCTGGCCGTCCGCCGTGAAGGTGGCGTTCCAGAGCGAGTCGATCTTCGCGCCCGCCGGCAGGTCGAAGGTGAGCGTCCAGTCCTCGATGGCGCTGCCGTCCGGGTTGGTGACCAGGTACTGGCCGGTGTAGCCGGAGTCCCAGCTGCTGGTGCGGGTGTAGACGGCGCCGAGCGAGGCGGCGCCGGCCGAGGAGGCGAGGACGACCACGCCCCCGGCGACCAGCGCGGCAGCGACCGCCGAGGCGCCGATCAGCACGCCCTTGCGGCTGTGCCGACGGCGACCGCCGGGGCGGCGGTGGGGCTGCTGGGTCGTCATGGGGCTTACCTCCGGGGCTGGCAGGTGCGCGGTCGAGGGGGTGACCGACGCGGACGACGCTAACGGCGCGCCATGGCCGGAAACCGCCTGCTGAGCCAGGGGTAGAACTCCCTTACGGCGCGCTTAAGAAAGAAGGGGAGCCCGTTCCTCCCCCGGCCCTCCCGGAGCCTGACGAAGCGCCGAAACCTTTCATCACCCGTGCCCGGCGGCCCCGGTCAGCGAGGGAACAGCGGCCCGCGGCCGCGCCGTCTGCCGGCCCGCGGGGGCTCGGTGCCGTCCTGCCGGGTGCGCAGCCGCAGCCGGATCTCGGCGCCGCCGAGCACGGCCGAGGCACCGAGCGCGAGGTCGCCGCCGGTGGCCTCGGCGAGCTTGCGGACGATGTCCAGCCCGAGGCCGGTGGAGCCCTCCCCGCCGTGGCCCTCGCCGCGCTTCAGCGCGGCCTGCGGATCGGTGAAGCCCGGACCGGCGTCCCCGACCAGCACGATCACCGAGCTCTCAGTGGGCAGCACGTCCACCGAGAAGGCGGTGCCGACCGCGGTGTGCCGGAAGACGTTGCCGAGCAGCGCGTCCACCGCCGCGGCCAGGTCGCCGCGCTGGACCGGGACGGGCGTCTCGCGCTCGGCGCCGGCCAGCTGCCAGGGACGGCCTTCGTCCTCGGCGAGCGCGGACCAGAAGCCGACCCGCTCGCGGATCACCTCGGCGGCGTCGCAGCCGACGGTGACGGCGGGCGCGTCCTCGGGCGCCCGGCGGGCCGAGCGGATGATCTGGTCGACCTCGCGCTCCAGCTGCGACACCGCGTGCCGGGTGGCATCGGCCGCGTCGCCCTCGCCGAGCGAGGCGGCGTTCAGCCGCAGCACGGTCAGCGGGGTGCGCAGCCGGTGCGACAGATCGGCGGCCAACTCCCGCTCAGCCGCGAGCAGTTGGACGACCCGGTCGGCCATCGCGTTGAACGCGTGGGCGGCCTCGTGCAACTCCGCGGGACTGCCGGCGGCCTGCTTGCCGTCCACCGGCACCCGGACCGTCAGATTGCCCGCGCCGAGCGAACGGGCGGCGGCGGCGAGCCGGCGGGCCGAGCCGACGATCCGGGCGCCCATCCGGTCGGCGACCAGCACCGAGATGGCGACCAGCCCGAGCGCGACCCCGGAGAGCACCTGCCACGCGGTGGCCACGCCCCGGGTGAGGTCGCCGTCGGCCACGAAGACCTCGACCACGGCGGTCCGCACGGTGTCCACGGCGACCGGCTGGAGCAGCGCGTAGCCGCCCGGCACCTGCACGGTGAACGAGCGCCCCTGGCCGCCCGCGGTGGCCACGTCGGCGTCCAGCGCCCGGACTTCGCCGATGGTCGCCCCGTCGGCGGAGGCGGCACCCGCGGCGGCCCTCGCGGCCCCCGGTACGCCCGCGGCCACTGCCCCCTGCGGACCGGCCGCGCCCGGCACCGTCCCCGCCCCGCCCGGCGCTGCGGCCACCCCGCCCGCACCGCCGGCCGCACCGGAGCCGGAACCGGCCGCCACGGCGGCCTCCGCCGGCGGCAGGTGCACCGCCATCCGCCCCTGCGCACCCGCGTCCGTCGAGGCCACCGCCCGGGCGATGGCGTCCTCGTCGGTGGTGATGGCCAGTGCCGGGCCGAGCGCCGCGGCCTGCCGCTCGGCGGCCGTGAACGCCCGGTCCCGGGCGGTCTGCTGGACCATCAGGCCGAGCGGGATGAGGAACGCCAGCGCGACCATGGTGGTCCCGGCCACGGCGGCCTTGATCAGGGCCCAGCGCAGCGAGTGCCGCAGCCTTCTCATGTCCGGCGCTCCACGGGGACGGGACCGGGCCCGGCGGCTTGCCCGGACGCCTCCAGCCGGACCCCGACCCCGCGCACGGTGTGCAGGTAGCGCGGGCTCGACGCGGTCTCGCCGAGCTTGCGGCGCAGCCAGGACAGGTGCACGTCGATGGTCTGGTCCCCGCCGTAGGTCTGCCGCCACACCTCGGCCAGGATCTCCTTGCGCGGCACCACCACCCCCGGCCGGGCGGCGAGGAAGGCCAGCAGGTCGAACTCACGGCGGGTCAGGTCCAGCGCCCGGCCGTCCAGCGAGGCCTCCCGGCGCTGGAGGTCGATCGCCAGCCCGCCGACCCGCAGCACCTGGCTGACCGGGGCCGCCCCGCCGCCGAGCCGGCGCAGCACGGCAGCCATCCGGGCACTCAGATGCTCCCCGGAGAACGGTTTCACCAGGTAGTCGTCGGCCCCGTCGTTGAGCAGCCGGACGATCTCGGCCTCGTCGTCCCGGGCGGTGGAGATGATGACCGGGACGTTGGTCAGGCCACGGATCATCTTGAGCGCCTCGCTGCCGTCCAGATCCGGCAGGCCGAGGTCCAGGATCACCAGGTCGCAGCCGACCTGGGCGACCTCACGCAGCGCCTCAAGTGCCGTGCCCACGCTGCGAACCGCGTGGCCGGTGTCGGTCAGGTGGCGGATGAGGGCGGATCGCACGAAGGGGTCGTCCTCGACCACGAGCACTGTTGCCATGGGGCTGCACGGTACGCCATCGGCCCCGATTGGTCTGTACCTCGGGGTGGTTCGCGCAGGTCTGCGGCACGTCGGCCGCAGTTGTGCAAGTTCCCTGTGGAAGTACCGGGGCGCCCACCTGCGCGACCGGGGGATACGGCAGGATGTGCGCACGATGCGGAACGGACTGGTACAACTCGGCGCCTGGGCGGCGGCCACCGGGGCGGCGGTGGCGCTGTCCTGGTTCGGTGTGCACGCCGTGCTGACCGGCGCCGCCTTCGAGCAGCCCTCCGCGCTGCCGCTGCCCTCGCCGGCCTCGGCCGAGGGTGCGAGACCCGTGCCGACGCCCTCGGCGACGCCGCCGCAGTCGACCGGCCGCACCGAGCCGACCGCGCCGCCGTCCACCGTCCGGGCGTCGGCGGCCCCGCCCAGGCCGACGCCGACGGCCTCCGCCACCCCGTCGGCCGCCGCGCCGACCTCGCACCACCCGTCCCCGGTCGGCAGCACCACGTCCTCCGTGCACAGCTACCTCGTCCCGGGCGGAAAGGTCGCCCTGGACATCCAGTCGGACCGGGCCTCGCTGGTCTCGGCCGCCCCGGACCCGGGGTGGCAGATGCTGGTCTGGGACGGCCCCGGATGGCTCCGGGTGGACTTCACCAAGGACGCCCAGGCCAACTCGGTGATCGTCTCCTGGAACGGCTACCCGCCGAGGGTCGACCTCGCCGTCCGCTGACCGCCGCCGTCACCAGCGCTCGAAGGGCACGTAGCCCGGCAGGTAGGGCCCGCGGTACCGGGAGCGGTCGACCAGGGTGTGTCTGGTCCCGCCGGGCACCCCGATCGCGGCGAGCACCACGGTGCCGTACGCGTCCCGCACCTCGTAGGGCTCGGCGAGCGAGGCCGCGCCCCGGTCGACGGCGTAGTCGTACGCGTAACACACGTCCGGCACCGCGACCGCGAGGTCGATCACCCCGTCGCCGTGCCGGGCCAGGTGCTCGGCCAGCTCCCGGCCGCGCGGGCCGATCGCCTGGACGAGCGAGGTCAGCACGAACCGCGTCCCGGGCGCCCGCAGCACGTAGGAGACGGTCTCCGGCTCGCCGGTCTCGGGACCGGCGTACGCGGTGCAGCGCAGCCCGAGGGCGACCGCGTACCGGTGGGCCGCCCGCTCGGCGTCGCCGACCGCGAAGACCACCGCGTCGGCGCGGCCCATCGGGAGCAGTCCGGGTTCCTCCGGGGCGACGGCGCGCAGGCCCCCGGGGCCCGGGCCGGCCGTCGGCAGCACGCGTTCGGCGGTGGTGTCGGTCATGTCAGCCCTCCCGGTGGGGGTGCGGGACCACGGGTCGCCCCCGGAACGCCGGGGTGGGGCGGGCGCACGGGGTTGTGGCTGGAGGGTGGCGCCGAGCCGACTTCCGCGCAACTGTTCCGTTTCCTCCTGGTCAAGCTGTGCTCCGGGACGGGAGAATCGGACGCGCCGCTGTACAGAATGCCCATCGGAGGACGGAGCCCCCGCGATGCCCCCCGCCCACGCCGCCAACCCCCCGGTCGCCCCCGGACCGTCCAACTCGCCCACCGGACAAGGGCCTTCGCTCGCTCCGGGCGGACTCGCCGGGAGCACCAACGACGCCATCGACGCCCTGGACGGCCGGCTGATCCGGCTGCTCGCCGAGGAGCCGCGGATCGGCGTGCTGGAGTGCTCGCGCCGGCTCCAGGTGGCCCGCGGCACGGTGCAGGCCCGGCTGGACCGGCTCCAGGCGCGCGGGGTGATCGGCGGTTTCGGCCCGGAGGTGGACCCGGCGGCGCTGGGCTACCCGGTGACGGCCTTCGCGACCCTGGAGATCTCCCAGGGCCAGGGCACGGACGTGCGCGAGCACCTGGCGGCGGTGCCGGAGGTGCTGGAACTGCACACCATCACCGGGCACGGCGACATGATGGTGCGGATCGTGGCCCGCTCCAACGCCGACCTGCAGCGGGTGATCGACCGGGTGGTCGGCTTCGACGGGATCGTCCGCTCCTCGACCGCCATCGCGCTGGAGAACCCGGTGCCGTACCGGATCCTGCCGCTGGTCGACCAGGCCGCCGCCGAGTAGCCGGCCCGACGGCCGGGGCGGCTCAGCAGGTGGGGACGGCCCCGCCGGTGCGCAGCGCCTCCAGCGCGGAGACCGACTCCGCCAGCGTGCCGACCGGCACCAGCCGCAGCCCGGCGGGCGTGTTCACCTTGGCGTCCGTGCACTCGTCCTTGGGCAGCAGGAAGACGGTCGCGCCGTCCCGGGCCGCCGCCTGGGTCTTGAGCGGCACGCCGCCGACCGCGCCGACCACGCCCTGGTCGTCGATGGTCCCGGTGCCGGCGATGGTCAGCCCGCCGGTGAGGTCACCGCCCTTGCCGTCCCCGGCGAGCTTGTCGATGATGCCGAGCGCGAGCATCTGGCCGGCGCTCGGGCCGCCGATGTCGCCGAGGTCGACCTTCACCTTCACCTGGGCGGGCGACAGCTGGAGGTAGGAGAGCGCGGCCGTGGTGGCGGCGTCCTGGGACTCCACCATCTGCTGGGCGTTGACCTCCTCGGCCTTGGCCGGATTGCCCTGCGGGTAGACGGTGTCGGTGGGCCGGATGGCCTCGTCCTCGTCGAACCAGGCCTGCAGCGAGCGCCAGAGGCTGGTCCGCTCCCCGGGGTTGGTCGCCGAGATGGTCACCATCCGCAGCTGTCCCTGGGTGCTGCGGACCGGCGCGCCGGTGATGGTGAGCACCGGCCGGTCCTGGTAGCTGCCGAGGGTGTCCGCGGTCACGCCGGGGAAGGTCAGGGTGTACGGCAGCGGGACGAAGGCGGCCACGCCGAACAGCGCGGTGACCAGGGCGCCGCAGAGCGCGAGGGCCCGGGTCCGGGGAGCGGTGAGGGCCGGGGGCAGCTTGGTGTCGGACACAGAGGCATCCAAACACACCGGGACGTCCGGCGGGCACGCGCACGGCCACCCGGACGGCCCCCCCACCGCGGCGGGGCGCTCAGCGCAGCGCGTCGGCGACCTCGGTGGCGGCCTCGACCACCCGGGGGCCGACCCGCTCCGGGACGAGGCCGTTGAGCATCACCACGCCGACGCTGCCCTCGATGCCGCTCAGTCCGAGCAGCGCCGCGGCCGCGCCGGACGCCCCCGACTGCTCCTCCGCCCGGGTGATGACGAAGCCCTGCTCCGGCCGGCGCTGGCTCGGGAAGGCCCGGGCCTCCAGGATCGCCCGGCCGGCCGCGCTCTCCCCCAGCGGGTGGCGCAGCCCGGTCCGGTAGGCGACGTGGAAGTCGGTCCAGCTGGGTTCGACCACGGCCACCGCGAGCGCCTCGTTGCCGTCCACCAGGGTGAGGTGGGCGGTGGCGCCGAGGTCCTCGGCGAGGCTGCGCAGCGCGGGCAGCGCCGCCTCGCGCAGCAGCGGGTGGACCCGGTGGGCGAGCCGGAGGACGCCCAGGCCGACCCGGGCACGGCCGCCGATGTCCCGGCGGACCAGTCCGTGCTGTTCCAGGGTGGCCAGCAGCCGGTAGACGACCGTCCGGTTGACGGCGAGGCGGGCCGCCAGCTCGGTCACGGTGAGCCCGCGCTCCGAGTCGGCGAGCAGTTTGAGAACCCGGACACCGCGGTCCAGGGTCTGGGAGGTCTCTGCAGTCACGACGCGCAATTCCTTTCCGCGGCGGGTCGCGGATCGGCGGGCCGGTCCGGGACTCGGGGGGTCGCGCGCAGGTGGGTGGCCGCGCTCGGGCCGCGGAGAGTCGTCCTTGACGTCCTGGGGCCCTGCGACGCCCGTCTCGCGGGGGTCGCCCGGCGGGAGAGCGTGTGGGAAAGGTAGTGAAGGAAATGCGGCGGCGGAAGTGTTTGTCCAAAATTCGGGCAAGATCAATTTCGCACGCCCCGTCAAACCGTGTCAAAACGACCCAGAACACCGCGACCAGGCGTTCGTAAGTTCGACCACAGTCCGAGTTCCGGACGGATCGGGCCGGAACGCGCCGCACCGGAGCGATGTGGCGTCAGAGCACGTTGCGCAGGACGGTCCAGGCGGTCGCCACGCCGAGCAGCACGGCCGTCCCCCGCCGGCCGAGCGGCGGCTGCCAGCGCCGCCCCGCCAGACCGTGCCGCAGCCAGACCAGGTAGGTCACGACCACCAGCGGCAGCGCGAGCAGCAGCGCCGCGTTGTCGTGCCAGGCGGCGGCGAGGTCGCCGTGCAGCAGGTCGTAGGCCATCCGGGTGCCGCCGCAGCCGGGGCACTGCAGCCCGGTGACCTTGCGCCAGGGACAGAACGGCAGCATCTGCCCGGACAGATGGGGGTTGCGCGACCACAGGTAGGCGGAGCCCGCCACGCCGCCGACCAGCACCCCGACCGGCGCCCAGGCCGTGCGCAGCCGTTCGGGAACGGCGAAGCCGCCCCGGCCGGGACGGCCGGGGCGGCGACGCGCCTTCGCGGATGCGACCAAGGGTCAGCCGCGCAGCAGACGGCCCTGGGAGTCGGTGCGGTCGTTGCTGGTGAGGAACAGGATGCCGTCGATCAGCGACCAGACGCCGAGGCCGCCGCAGGTCAGCAGCTGGGCGATGCCCATGCCGATGTGGCCGGTGTAGAAGCGACCGACGCCCAGGCTGCCGAGCAGGATCTGCAGAACGCCGGCGACGACCTTCGACTTGTCGGAGAGCTCGGGCTGCTGGGCGTAGGGCTGCTGGTACGACACGTTGGGTGTGCTCCTTGGAAAGACAGACAGGCCCGGGCGCACGACGGAGCGTCGCGTCCTCCCGGGTCGGTGAGGTGCCGGCCGGATTCACCGGGAATTGCGACGACCGACCCCGGACGGGGGGCGGATGGCGTCGGCGGCCCGGAGGCGGCGCAGCACGCCGAAGACTAGCCGATCATCCGACCGGCTGTCTCCACAAAACCTTCGCGTATATCTGAACGTCACATGACCTTTACGGTCCTGCCGTCCACGCCGCCGACGGACCGTTACTTCGCCCACTCACGGATCCGGGCGATCCGCGCGTTCAGCTGGTTGGCGGTGGCCTGCGCGGTGAGCGGACCGCCGCACTGACGGCGCAGCTCGTTGTGGATGGTCCCGTGCGGCTGGCTGGTGCGGTGGTGCCAGGCGGCCACCAGCGCGTTCAACTCCTTGCGCAGCTCGCGCAGTTCCTGGTGCGTCACGACCGGCCGCTGCTCGGCGGGCAGCTCCAGCAGGTCGGCCTCCTCGGCCGGCTTGCCCTTGCTCCGCTGGATCTGCCGGTGCTGGCGCTTCTGCAGCAGCATCTGCACCTGGTCCGGTTCCAGCAGGCCCGGGATGCCGAGGTAGTCCTCCTCCTCCTCGCTGCCCGGGTGCGCCTGCATGCCGAACTCCATGGCGTTGTACAGCACCCGGTCGAAGACCGCCTCGGAGCCCAGCGCCTCGTAGGAGAACTCCTCGCCGCCCGCGCCGTCCGGGCCGTCATTGGCCCGCTCGGCCTCGGCGAGCAGCCGGTCCTCCTCGTCGAAGAGACCCTCGCCCTCCTTCTTCGGCCGGTCCAGCACGTGGTCGCGCTGGAGCTCCATCTCATTGGCGAAGCCCAGCAGCATCGGGATGGTCGGCAGGAAGACGGAGGCGGTCTCGCCGCGCTTGCGGGCGCGCACGAAGCGGCCGACGGCCTGGGCGAAGAACAGCGGGGTGGAGATCGAGGTGGCGTACACGCCGACGCAGAGCCGGGGCACGTCGACGCCCTCGGACACCATGCGGACCGCGACCATCCAGCGCGAGTCCCCGGCCGCGTAGTCGGAGATCCGCTTGGAGGCCTCGGTCTCGTCGGAGAGGACCAGGGTGACCTTCTCGCCGCTGATCTCGCGCAGCATCTTGGCGTAGGCGCGGGCCACCGTCTGGTCGGTCGCGATCACCAGGCCGCCGGCGTCCGGGATCGCCTTGCGGACCTCGCTGAGCCGGCGGTCGGCGGCCTGCAGCACGGACGGGATCCACTCGCCCTGCGGGGAGAGCGCGGTGCGCCAGGCCTGGGCGATCAGGTCCTTGGTCATCGGCTCGCCGAGCCTGGCCTCCAGCTCGTCGCCGGACTTGGTGCGCCAGCGCATGTTGCCGCTGTACGAGAGGAAGATCACCGGACGGACGACGTGGTCGGCGAGCGCGTGCCCGTAGCCGTAGGTGTAGTCGGCGATCGACTTGCGGATGCCGTCGCTCCCCGCCTCGTACTGGACGAACGGGATCGGGTTGGTGTCCGAGCGGAACGGCGTACCGGTCAGCGCCAGCCGCCGGGTGGCCGGCTCGAAGGCCTCGAAGCAGGCCTCGCCCCAGGACTTCGAGTCACCGGCGTGGTGGATCTCGTCCATGATGACCAGCGTCTTGCGGGCCTCGGTCCGGTTGCGGTGCAGCATCGGGTTCACGCCGACGCCCGCGTAGGTGACCACGATGCCGTGGTAGTCCCGGGAGAGCGGCCCGGAGGAGTACGCCGGGTCGAGCCGGATGCCTATCCGGGCCGCGGCCTCGGCCCACTGCTTCTTCAGGTGCTCGGTCGGCGCGACCACGGTGACCTGCTGCACCAGGTGGTTGTGGAGCAGGTAGGAGGCCAGGGTCAGCGCGAAGGTGGTCTTGCCGGCGCCCGGGGTCGCGACGGCGAGGAAGTCGCGCGGCTGGTTCTCGATGTACTTGTCCAGCGCCCCCTGCTGCCAGGCCCGGAGCTTGCCCGCGGTGCCCCAGGGGGCGCGGCCGGGGAAGGCCGGGGACAGGTGGTGGGAGGAGGTCGGCGCGGCTTGGCCGGCGGCCCGGACGGGCGCGTGCGGCTCCTGCGCGTCGGAGAAGAGCGGCATCGAGGCGGCGGCAGTACTCACGGTCTCCGAGGGGGGATCATCGCAGGTCAGAGGCGGTTTTGCGGCCTCGTCCCGCGGTCGGGCGGCGTTCGGACAACCCGCCCAGCGTACCGGGCCCGGGGGCGTTCGGGCGGCCGTGGCGGGGCCGGGCGGGGTGCGCGCCCGGCCCGCGGGCCGCCGGTTCGGCCGGAAATCGATGTGACGTGGATCACAGGGAAAAGTCGCGAAAACCCGGTAAGCGGAACCCCCTCGACCGCCTCTCTTCCGGGTGAGGCCGCCCCAACCCTCCACGCCGTCACCGGCCTCGCCCCCACAGAAGGGAATCACCGTGCACGCCACCGCCGAAGAGACCGTCCAGGCCCGTCTGGTCCTCTCCGCCCACCGCTCCGTCCGGCTCCGGGTCACCCTGACCTACCTCCCGGACGACCCGCTCGCCGTCCGGATGGCCTTCCCCGCCGAGTTCTCGCTGGACGACGAGGCCGACGGCACCGGGCCGGCCGGCGACATCGTCTGGGTCTTCGCCCGCCGGCTGCTCTCCGCCGGCCTGGAGGTGCCCTCCGGCATCGGCGACGTGCACGTCCGGCCCGGCCTCGGCCGGCGCACCCTGGTCGAGCTGCGCGCGCCCGAGGGCACCGCGATGGTCCAGTTCGACACCGCCGACCTGCGGCGCTTCCTGTGGCGCAGCCGCCTGCTCGTCCCCGAGGGCGAGGAGCACCTGCACCTGGACGCCGACCGCGCCCTCGCCCAGCTGCTCGGCTGAGCGGCCCGGCGGGGCGCGCGTCGGCGGCCGCCCGGGGCCGGGCCCGGGCAGCTGCTGGTGGCGACCCTCCGACCGGCCCGCTAGGCCGAGAGCTTGCGCATCAGCCGTACGCCCTGCGCCGGGGTGAGGTGCGGCAGGTACGCCTTGCCGATCGCCCTGGTGATGCTGGGCAGCGCGGCCGGGTCCGGGTAGGCCATGTACATCGGCCGGTACTCCGGCTGGAACTTCGCCTTGAACGCGAGCAGGGAGCGGAAGCCGTACACCGGCTCCAGCGCCCGGCCCAGCCAGTCCAGGGTCTTCTGCAGCCCGGTCGGCGGCTCCTTCTCCGAGCGGGCCAGCGGGGCGCCGGAGAGCGAGACGAAGCGCGCGCCCTCCTGCTTGAAGCCGAGCGCCGCGGAGGCGATCAGGAACTCGGTGACGCCGCGGAAGCCGTCCGAGCGCCGGCGCATGAAGTCCAGCGTCCAGCCGACCGGCTCACCGTTCTCGTAGACCGGCATCCAGCTGGTCAGCCCGTGCACGGCGCGGTCCTGGTCGACGGCGATCAGCAGCCGCACCGCCGGGTCGTCCAGCTCCTCCAGGCCGCCGAGGGTGAAGCCCATCTCGGGCAGCCCCTTCTCCGAGACCCACTCCTCGGAGATGGCGCGGATCTGCTCCTTCAGTGCGAGCGGCGCCTCGTGGTACGACCACCACTCGGCGGTGATGCCCTGCTTGCCGGCCTTGTTGAGCGCGGTGCGGATGTCCTGCCACTTGCGGCCGGTGAAGGCCAGGTCCGGCAGCGCGACCACGGTGTCCTCGGCGACCTGCAGCGAGCGCCAGCCGAGCTGTCCGGCGGCGGCCCGGGTCTCCGGGGTGACGCTGTAGAAGCAGGGCGTCCAGCCGCGCGCGTCGCAGTACCGGGCGAAGCCGGCCACCGCGCGGGCGCGTGCCTCCGGGTCGCCGAACGGGTCTCCGGTGGTCAGCGCCACGGTGTTCAGCACCCGGTAGGCGACGGCCGCCCGGCCGTCCTCGTCGAACCAGTAGTGGTTGCCGTCCCAGGTGGTGAGGAAGGAGAGCGTCCCGCCGCCGTGCTCGGTGAGCAGGGTGCGGGCCCGCGCGGCGTCCTCGGCGTCGACGTGCACCACCGGCCGGCGGAAGACCACCAGCAGCGCGCCCAGCGCGACGGCCCAGAAGGCCAGTCCGCAGTACGTCTCCAGGACGCGGGCGAACGGCCCGACCGCGACCGGGTAGTCGGGCAGCAGGTCGTTGTAGGCGGGCGGCAGGTACTGCGCGGGCAGCCCGGCGACCAGCCCGCGGAAGCTCGCGACCGGCTCGAACTGCCCGGCCACCAGCACGCCCAGCCCGGTGTACGCGGCGCTGGCGACCAGCAGCGCACCGCCGAGCACCGCGGCCAGCCGGCCGAGCACCGCGACGGGCAGCCGCAGCGGGAACCGCTTGCGGGTGGCCAGCAGCAGTCCGGTGGTGATCAGCGGCAGCAGCAGCGCCTCGACGAAGTACTGGACGACGCCGCCCGAGCCGGTGCCGGTCTCGGTGAACAGCCAGACCAGCATGGCGGTCCAGAGCAGTTCGGTGGCGACGGTGATCCGCCAGGCGAGCCGCAGGCCGCGGCGCAGTCCCTCGGCCAGCACCAGCAGCAGTGCCGGGAAGAGCGCGGCCATCAGCCGGGCCGGGGTGTCGAAGATCCGCTCGACGGCGTGCGCGCG
Source organism: Kitasatospora sp. NPDC004723 (assembly GCF_040609255.1). Taxonomy (NCBI): domain Bacteria; kingdom Bacillati; phylum Actinomycetota; class Actinomycetes; order Kitasatosporales; family Streptomycetaceae; genus Kitasatospora; species Kitasatospora sp. NPDC004723. Next base: position 84,160 of record NZ_JBEXJT010000035.1, read on the forward strand.
GGCGCAGTCGTGGGCCGAGACCGCGCAGAAGTCGGCGACCTCGTCCGGGCTGAGCCGGTGCGAGAGGTAGATCTCCGAGAAGGTGTTGAACGGGCCGGCGGCGTTGTCGTACAGCGAGGCGATCAGCGGGCCGAGCGCGGCGGCGACCAGGCAGAGCGCCACCAGCACCCGGGTCTCGGTGTGCGAGGAGCGGTGCGAGCGCAGGTGCGGACGGCCGCGCGAGAGCAGTGCTCCGGCGGCCAGGCCGGCCAGGGCGCCGGAGAAGCACTGCACGCTCTGCAGGTGCCCCACGTACAGCGCCATCACCAGCGGCACCAGCACCACCAGCAGGTGCAGCCGGCGGCGCCAGAGCACGGTGAGCCGGTAGCCGAGCACGCCGGCCAGCGCGAACAGGCCGACGGCGGGGCCGACCGCGCTCTGGTCGACGACCGAGGTGGTCCACTGCTCGCCGGAGGCGGCGCCGGCCGCGACCACCCCGGTGCCGGCCAGGGCGCCGGCCAGCTGTCCGGCGACCAGCACCCCGAGGGTCCGCAGCGCGCCGAGCCGGCGCTCGGCGGCCGGGGCGACCAGGAGCAGCAGCAGGCTGGTGAAGACGTAGGCGCCGATGCCGGAGCACCAGAACAGCGAGGTGAGCGGCGTCCACCAGCGGCCCTCGCCGAGGGTCGGGGAGCCGGCGCCGACCTTCTCCAGCAGGGCGGCGGACGGCCCGCGGGCGAGGCTGCCGGTGGCGGCGCCGACGGCCCAGAGGCCGGCCAGCAGCACCAGGGTGAGCGGGGCCTCGCCGAGCCGGGCGGCCAGCCGGGTGGCGAGGGCGGCGGTCCGGGCCACGGCGCGGGCCAGGCGCTGCGGGGGCCGCGGCGCGGGTGCGCCGGAGCCGGGGGCGGACTCGCCGCGGGACTGTTCGGGGACCCGCGGGCCGGGCTGTCCGCCGTCCCGCAGCGGTTGCCGCTCGCCGACCAGGGCCCGGGCGGGCGCGGCGCCGAGCCGGATCACCGGATCATCCCGGTCTGCCGGGCGAGCCAGGGCAGGTTCCGGTCGAGCGCCTCCCGGAACACCGTCCAGCTGTGGCCGCCGGGGATCGCTTGGAACTCCACCTTCATCCCGGCTTTCTGTGCGGCGGCGTACATCGTCTCCTGCTGCGGGCGGAAGTCACCGTCGCCGGCCCCGACCGCGAAGACGCCGGCGGTGTCCGGGTACCGGCGGGCGGCCATCAGGTGCGCCGGGTCGACGGCCTCGAAGGCCTTCTCGTCGCCGTCGAAGGCCTTCTCGACGGTCTCGTCGTGGCTGCCCAGGGTGGGCTCGTCCTGGCCCGAGACGTCGATGAACGAGCCGTAGACCTGCGGCGCGTTGACGGCCAGCTGGAGCGCGCAGGTGCCGCCGAGCGAGGCGCCGCCGATGGCGAAGGCGCCGCGGCCGGTGGCGGTCTGGAGGTGGCCGTGGATCCAGTCGGGAACGTCCTCGGCGAGGTAGGTCTGGGCCCGGGCGACGTTGGAGTCCATGCAGAGGCTGTTGCCCCACATGGTGGCGATCTGGTCCACCATCACCACGATCGGGGCGAGGCCCTGGTGGTCGGCGGCGAAGGCGTCCAGCCGCTCCTGCATGCCGCCGGAGTTCACCCAGTCGGACGGGTTGCCGGGCTGGCCGGCCATCAGCACCAGCACCGGCAGCATCGGCCGGGGGCTGGCCTGGTAGGCGGGGGGCAGGTAGACGTAGGCGTCGCGGGCGTCGAAGCCGGACTTGGTCCCGGGGATCGGGGTGGTCGAGACGGTGCCCTTCTCGGGCAGGTCGGCCGGGGCGTGCCAGACCTCCTCCAGCACCCTGCCGGTCGGCGCGGTCACCACCTCGGGGGCCTTGCCGGTGGTCAGCGCCTGGGTCCTGGGCGCCAGCATGACGCGGGCCGTCGGGTACTGGTCGAAGCCGCGGTTGACCTGCGAGGCCGCCATCAGCACCACCAGTGCCGCGCCGCCGGCCGCCAGGAAGCGCTGCCGGCCGGGCAGCAGCGGGGCGCGGAAGCCGGCCAGGGTCAGCGCGAGCACGGCGAGCGCGACCCAGCCGACCACGTAGTCGGGGGTGCCCTCGGGGAAGGGGTGCCACCACCCGTCCACGACGACCTTGACCGCGCCGGTGAGGGCGGCGGCGAGCAGCAGGGCGCCGAGCGGGCGCAGGCCGAACCAGCGCCGGTCGCGGGAGAGGACGAGCAGCCCCAGCGCGACCCAGCCGGCCGCGAGCACGGCGTACGGGATCGGGCCGTGGGTGAGCGGCCAGTCGAGCGGGTTCCAGCGGACGGCGAGTTCGGTGGTGGTGAGGGAGGTCATACGGGTTTCCCCGGGCGCGTGGTGTCGGCGAGGAAGCCGTAGGCGACGACGTTGCCGTCGTAGCCGTGCTCCTCGCTGTACCCGCCGCCGCAGGTGATCACCCGGAGTTGGGCGTCGGCGGCCTGGCGGTACACCCGGTCGTCCGGGAAGTCCTTTCGGTCGTGCACTTCGATGGCGTAGAGCTGGTAGACGGCGGTCCGGCCGTCCTCGCGGAGGATCTCGATCCGGTCGCCGCGGTGCAGGGCGCCCAGGTGGTAGAAGACGGCGGGCCCGCGGTCGTTGTCGACGTGTCCGGCGATGATCGCCGTACCGCGCTGGCCGGGGGTGGCGCCGTCCCGGTACCAGCCGGCGAGGTTGCGGTCCTCGTCCGGCGGGGCCTGCAGGTGGCCGTCCCGGTCGAGGCCGAGGCCGGTGACCGGGGCGTCGAGCCGGACCGCGGGGATGCGGATCCGGGTCGGTCGGGAGGGGCCGAGCGGCGGTACCACGGAGACCGGGGCGAAGCCGCTGAGGGCCTGCCCGCCACCGGGGGCCGGCGGCAGCACGGCGGCCGAGCCGTCGTGCAGCAGCCACGCGCCGAGCACGAGCGCGGCACCGACCGCCATGGTGCCCGGCCACGGGCTCCTGCTCTGCTGGGCGCCCACGGGCGCTCCCCTCTGCTGACGTCGAACCGGTTGACGGTTCCTGGGAAGTTCCTGAGAACCATGCAACCGGATCGGACCCTATGCCACATTCATACGCTGGTCGTACCCGCTCCCCCCGATCGGCGGGCCTCAGGGGCAAGGCCTGGCCCGAAGGGGTGAGACGTCACCACCGCGTCACCCTCCGGTTACCCGGCGGCTGCCAGGAATGACGACGATCGATTCATCGGACACTCAGGAACGGCATCCTGGTTGCATCCTTCGGGCGATGAGTTCCGACCGTCCGTGGTGAAGCACTGACCGATCTTGATCGCATGCCATGCTGACCCCGTTCACAGGCCTATCACCGCACTTGTCCGACCGGGCACCCGTTGCCTGCCCGGACGGCCGTGCGCCGCGGCCCGCCGTGCCCGCCCCCGCGCACGCCCCACGAACGGAGTGACCATGGACGCTCTCTCCCGCCGCACCCTGCTGGCCGCGGGCGCGGCCGGTGCCGCCGCCCTCGCCGCCGGCTGCGCGGCCCGGACGGACCCGGGCGTCGGGCAGGCGTCCACTCCGGCCCCGGTACCGACCACCCAGGCCGCGGACAACGCGACGGCCCCGACCGAGGCGGCCAGGCCCCCGGTCACCCTGATCGGCGACGGCTCCACCTCGGACACCGGCCCGCAGCCGGGCCAGCCGGTCGCCGAGGCGCTGCGGCCCGGACAGCGCCCGCCGCAGTTCGTGGTCTTCTCCTGGGACGGCGCCGGCGAGCTCGACAACGGGCTGTTCGGCCGCTTCCGCCGGCTCGCCCGCGAGCACGACGCCTCGATGACCTTCTTCCTCAGCGGCCTCTACCTGCTGCCGGAGTCCCGCAAGGACCTCTACCGTCCGCCGCAGCACAAGGTCGGCGCCTCCGACATCGGCTACCTGAACGACCAGCACATCCACGACACGCTGGAGAACGTGCACGCCGCCTGGCTGGAGGGCCACGAGATCGGCACCCACTTCAACGGCCACTTCTGCGGCGCCACCGGCGTCGGCCAGTGGTCCCCGGAGGAGTGGGACAGCGAGATCCAGCAGGCGATGGACTTCGTCATGAACTGGCGCACCAACACCGGCTTCACGGACCTGCCGGCGCTGCCCTTCGACTACCGCAAGGAGCTGATCGGCAGCCGCACGCCCTGCCTGGAAGGGCAACGCAACCTGCTGCCCACCGCCGTCAGGCGCGGCTGGCGCTACGACAGCAGCGGCAACGGCACGCAGATCTGGCCGCAGAAGATCCAGGGCGGTGCGCTCTGGGACCTCCCGCTGCAGTCCATCCCGTTCCCCGGGCACACCTTCCAGGTGCTGTCGATGGACTACAACATCATGTTCAACCAGTGCGGCAGCAACACCAAGGCCGACCCGGCGCTGCACCCCGGCTTCCAGACCCAGGCCCGGGACGCCTATCTGATGGGCTTCGAGCGCGCCTACACCACCAACCGCGCGCCGTTCGTCATCGGCAACCACTTCGAGGAGTGGAACGGCGGCATCTACATGAACGCCGTCGAGGACGTGCTCAAGTCGATCGCCGGGCGGCCCGAGGTCCGGCTGGTGTCCTTCCGGCAGCTGGTCGACTGGCTGGACGCCCAGGACCCGGCGGTGCTGCGCAAGCTGCAGACCCTCGGCCCCGGCCAGGCCCCGGCCGGGGGCTGGGAGACCTTCCTGGGATCCCCCGCCCCCGCCGTGGCCGCCGGCTGAGAAAGTGTTGGGTAATCGGGTGATCACTCGTTCTTGAGGTCGTCGGCGAGGCGGCGGGCTGCTTCGGTCTCGATGGGGCCGCGTGGTTCG